>CAZMRN010000106.1:0-6895 GCA_964568575.1 uncultured Caulobacteraceae bacterium | reverse complement strand
GCCCGCGCAGACGCCGAGTCGGAAGCGGTCGCGAGCGGCGGCGCCGTCTCAGGCGTCGGCGCACCCGATGGGGCCGGCTTGGGCTCGTCTCCGGGGGGAGGCGTCTCGTCTTCGGCCACTCGCCACTTCCTCTAAACGCTGCGCCTTATAGCCAAGATTCGCGTCGGTCGAACGGGTCCAGGCGGCGGCCCTCGTTCGCCTAGCGCTCCCGTCGAACACGAACAAGTCACCAGGCGGGCGGGGTCGGGCGCCTTGCTCCAGGGTGGCGGCGAAGCCATATTCCCGCCAACGGCGACGGAGCGATTCCGCCGTCCGAGGAGGTTATGATGAACGAGTATACCAGCCAGGCGCGGTCGATCCCGACCGGCCGCGCCGATATGGCGACGGACGCCGGACTGCGCAGCTTCATGCTCGGCGTCTACAACAAGATGGCCCTCGGGCTGCTGTTGTCGGCTGTTCTGGCGTTCGTCGCCGGAACCGTGCCGCCGGTGACGCAGCTCGTGTTCGGCACGCCCTTGATGTACGTGGTCATGTTCGGCCCGATCGCGATCCTGCTGATCTCGGCCTTCACCATGAAGAACCCGTCCCCGACGGGCGCTAACCTCGTCTACTGGTCGGTCGTGTCGCTGATCGGCGTCGGCATGGGCGCGCTGCTCATCGTCTATGGCGGCCGCGTCGAGAACGGCCAGCCGACCGGAATGTATGACATCGGCAAGGCGTTCCTGGTGACGTCCGGCGCGTTCGGCGCGCTGAGCCTTTGGGGCTACACCACCAAGCGCGACCTGACCGGCTGGGGCTCGTTCCTGATGATGGGCCTGTTCGGCCTCATCTTGGCGAGCTTGGTGAATTTCGGCTTCGCTGCGTTCACCGGCGCGCCGATCGAAGGCCTGAGCTTCGCCATCTCCGTGATCGGCGTGCTCGTCTTCGCCGGCCTCACGGCGTACGACACGCAGCGCCTGAAGTTCATGTATTACCAGCTGGCGGGCGATGAGCGCTCGATGGCGGTCGCCACGACCTACGGCGCGCTCAACCTGTACCTGAACTTCATCAACCTGTTCCAATTCATCCTGAGCCTGATCGGCAATAGGGAATAAGGAACAGGGCCGACGAAACCTCCAGCGCCCCGGCCCAAAGCCGGGGCGTTTTCGTTTTGGCGGCGCGCGCGGCGGTCAGAGATCAATCGGACGAATCAACAGCCTGTCGAACACGCGCAGCGCGGTCTCCAGCTCGTGTCCGCGTTTTAGGATCTGCCCGCCTTGCCCGAGAATCGCGAACGCGCCCTGGCGGCGCGCCAGGCTCGGCCGCTTCTCGATCTGATAGAGCGGCGATTCGCTCGTGCGGCGATAAACGGAAAACACCGCGCGGTCCTTCAGGCCGTCGATGGCATAGTCGCGCCAGACGCCGGCGGCCACCATCTTCCCGTAAAGATTGAGGATGAGATGAAGTTCGCGCCGCTCGAAAAAGACCTGTCGTGGAGAGTGTGGATAAAGAACAGGGCCGCTGTGCATAACTTTGATTGTAATCCCTACGACAAATGCTGACTTGGTTAAATAATACGTCAGGTCGGCTTTTCGCCGCTTTTTTCCCTTGCCCTCGCCCGATTGGGGAGCGACCTTAGCAACGTCGACGGACGGAGACAGCGGCGAGCTCAGTATCCATCAGCCCCCCCAGCCCCCTGGGTTCGAAGCACTCCCGTTCCGTCGACGCTATTCTAGAAGGCCCGCGCGCTCACCCGCTGCGGGCCTTCGTCGTTTCTGGCCGAGCATATGCCGAACCCTCTCCCCGATCGGGGGAGAGGGCAGGGTGAGGTGGCGGCGCCGTGCCATAAGGCGTGAGCGCCCCACCCTCACCCCAGCCCTCTCCCTCCTCGCGGAGGGAGAGGGGGCATGCCCCCGCCAAGAGCGCGCGCGGAGGGGGTGCAGGCGCCGACGTTTCGCGCCCGTGCCGCTGGCCAGCCCGGCGCCGATCCCATAGCCTCGACGCAAAGCAAGGAGGATGGGATGGGCGGTCGCTTGAGCGGCAAGAAGGCGGTGGTGACGGGCGCGGCGTCGGGCATCGGCCTCGCCTCGGCGCGGCTGTTCGCGGCGGAGGGCGCAGCCGTGCTCGCCGTCGATCTGCCGGGCAAGGAGCTCGCGGCGAAGGCCGAAGGGTGCGCCGCGCTCGAACTCTCCGTCGCCGACGACGACGCGCCGCAACGCATCGTCGCGGCCGCCCAGGCCGAGCTCGGCGGGCTCGACATCCTGTTCAACAATGCCGGCGTGTCCGGCTCCACCTTCGTCGCCGAGCTCTCCGACGACGAATGGGACCGCATCGTCTCGATCAATTTGCGCGCCGTGTTCCGCATCGCGCGCGCGGCGATTCCGCTGCTGATCGAGAGCAAGGCGGGACGCATCATCAACACGGCTTCGGTGATGGCGGAGTACACCAATTTCGGGCTTGCGCCCTATTGCGCCTCGAAAGCCGGCGTCGCGGGCCTGACGCGGACCCTGGCGCTCGAGCTCGGCAAATATGGCGTTACGGCGAACTATCTGATGCCGGGCGCCATCCGCACCGGCATGACCGGCCCCTTGTGGGATGCGCGTCCGGACGTTGCGGAGATCTGGGCGAAGAAATCCGTGCTGCGCCGTTTGGGGGCGCCGGACGATCTCGCCCGCGCCGCGCTATTTCTCGCCAGCGACGATGCGGCCTTCGTCACCGGGCAGGGGCTTGCAGTCGACGGCGGCTTGAGCCTGCGGCTTTAGCGCTCCCGGCGCTCGCCGCACTGGACTTCGCCGGCGTTCGCCCCTAATCCACCCGGCGCTTCTTTCAGGACATCTGGGCTCCATGCTCCTGCACGTCGAAGGCTTGCGAAAGTCGTTCGGTCGGCGCGTCGCCGTCGACGACGTGTCGTTCTCCGTGGACGCCGGCGAGATCGTCGGCTTTCTCGGGCCGAACGGCGCCGGCAAAACCACGACGATGCGTATGATCGCCGGCTATCTCGAGCCGGACGCAGGGCGCGTGCGGGTGTTCAATATCGATGTTGCAGAAGATCGCCGGCGGGCGCAGGAGCGCTTGGGTTATCTGCCCGAAGGCGCGCCGCTCTATGGCGAAATGTCGCCGTGGACGTTCCTGCGCTTCATCGCCGAAACGCGCGGCATGTCGAAAGAAAAGGCGCGCCACGCCGTCAGCCGCGCGGCGAGCGATGCGCGCCTCGACGACGCCATCGAGCGGCCGATCGACACCTTGTCGAAAGGCTATCGCCGTCGCGTCGGCCTTGCTGCGGCGCTGTTGCACGATCCCTTGCTCATGATCCTCGACGAGCCCACCGACGGTCTCGATCCCAATCAACGCCGCGCCGTGCGCGATCTGATCCGCGCGCTTGGGCGTGAGCGCGGAATCATCATCTCGACGCATGCGCTGGAGGAGGTCGAGGCGGTGTGCACGCGCGCGATCGTCATCCATGACGGAAAAATCGTGGCCGACGATACGCCTTCAAATCTCGCCGCGCACGAAGGCGGCCTCGAAGGCGCCTTCCGCGCGCTAACCGGCGGGGAGACGGCGTCGTGACCAGCCTGCTCGCCGTCTATCGCCGCGAAATCTTGAGTTACGTGACGACGCCGACGGCCTATGTGTTCGTCGCGGTGTTTCTATTCGCGATCGGGCTGTTCACGTTCCAGGTCGGCGGCCTGTTCGAGACGCGGCGCGTCGATCTGGCGCCGTTCTTCGCGTTCCATCCCTGGATCTTCATGGTGTTCCTGCCCGCCGTTGCGATGCGGTTGTGGTCGGAAGAGACGCGCTCGGGCGCCATCGAGCTGTTGCTCACCTTGCCGTCGCCCACCTGGGCGCTGGTCGGCGGCAAATTTCTCGCCGCCTGGACGGTGGCGGGCGCAGCGCTCGCGCTCACCGCGCCGAACTGGATCACCGTCAATCTGCTCGGCGATCCCGACAACGCCGCGATCTTCACGGCGTATCTGGCGAGCCTGCTGATGGCGGGCGGTTATCTTGCGATCGGTTCGGCGATGTCGGCCTTGACGGGCGCGCAGGTGGTGGCGTTCGTGCTCAGCGTGCTGGCGGCGTTCGCGTTCACAGCGCTGGGTCTGCCGCTTGTGTCGGATTTCTTCCGCCCGCTGGTGGGCGCGGGCGCTGCCGAGGCGATCGGGCGGTTTTCGTTCCTGCACCATTTCGACGCCGCGCAGCGCGGCGTGATCGAACTTCGCTCGATCGTGTTTTTCGTTTCGCTGATCGCCTTGTGCTTGGGCCTGACGACGCTCGCCATCGACTCGCGGCGGGGAGGCTAGCGCATGAACAGCCGCCGCTTCGCCCTCGTCGCCGCTGCGGCGCTGATCGTCGCCTTCGTCAGCGTCAATCTGATCGCCGGCGTCTGGTTCCGCAGCGCGCGCCTCGATCTCACGGAAAGCCGGCTCTATTCCTTGAGCGACGGCACGCAAAGCGTGCTCGATCAGCTCAGCGAGCCGGTGCAGCTGACCTTGTATTATTCGCGCGACGCCGCAGGCCGCTATCCCGCGGTGCAAGCCTATGCCGGCCGCGTGCGCGAATTGCTGCAGACGATCGCCGCGCGCTCGCGCGGCCGCGTGCGCTTTATCGAGGTCGATCCCAAGCCGTTCACCGACGAGGAAGATCGCGCCGTGCAGGCGGGCGTGGAGGCGACGCCGCTGCAAGACGGCGCCGATCCGCTTTATTTCGGCCTCTCCGGCGCCAATGCGATCGACGACACGCGCGCCATTCCGTTCTTCAATCCGCAGCGCGAGCCGTTCCTCGAATACGAGCTGACGCGCCTCATCTACGAATTGGAGAATCCCGATCCGATCCGCGCCGCGCTGATTACGGCCTTGCCGCTCGACGCCGGCGCTGAACCGAGCCCGTTCGGCCCGCCGCGTCGTCCCAACGCGTTCGCGCAGGAACTCGGCCGGTTGATGCAGGTCGAGGCCCTGCCGCAGGATTTCACCGAAATTCCCGCCGACGTTGACGTTCTCGCCGTCATTCATCCCGCGCCGCTCAGCCCGCAGCAGCTGTTCGCCATCGATCAATTCATCATGCGCAAGGGCCGCGCCTTCATCGCCATCGATCCAGTGTCGATCGCGGCCGCAGAGCAAGCCGGCGGCGATCCGTTCGCTTCGCCGCAGGGGCCGGCGCCGACGGCGTCGCGTCTCGAGCCGCTCTTGTCGCACTGGGGCGTCGCCGGTTCGCCCGACGTGGTGATGGATCTGGAAGGCGCGTTGCCGGTTTCGGCGACGGACGCGCAGGGCCAAGAGCGTCCCGCGCCGCAGCCGCTGTTCTTCAATATTCCCGCCGATCGCCTCAATCGCGACGACCTGACGACGGCCTGGCTGCAGCGCGGCATGAATGTCGCAGCGCCTGGCGCCTTGAGCTACAGCGAACGCGAAGGCGTGACGTTCACGCCGCTGGCGACGACGTCGGGCGACACGATGCGTCTGCCGGCGGCGCGCGTGTTGATGCGGCCCTCGCCGCTGGAGCTGTTGCGCGAATGGGTGAGCGCGCGGCGCGCCGAAACCATCGCGCTCAGGGTGTCGGGCGTGTTGCCGAGCGCTTACGCCTCCGGCCCGCCGGAAGGGGCGGCGGCGCTCGATGGACAGCCCGTGCTGGCGCGCAGCGCGGCGCCGGTTGAGCTCATCGTCGTCAGCGATGCGGATTTCCTGATCGACGATCTCTATGTCACGCCCGGCCAGGCGACGACGTTCGCCGACAATGGCGCCTTCGCGGTCAACGCGATTGAAATGCTCGGCGGCGCGCCGGAATTGATCCGCCTGCGCTCGCGCGCGCTCTCGAACCGGCCGATGACGGTGATCGACCAGATGGAGCGCGACGCCGCGCGGCGGATCGAACAACGCCAGACGCAATTGCAGCAGGAGCTCGAGGCCGCCGAGCAGCGGCTGCAGGAATTGCAGTCGCAAGGGCGCGGCTCCGGGTTCTTCGCCGGCGATCTCGGCGCCGAACTCACTCAGGACGAGCGCGCCGAGCTGGAGCGGTTCCGCGCGCGCGCGGTGGAGGTGCGCGGCCAATTGCGCGCGGTGCAACGCGATCTGCGAAGCGGAATCGATCAATTGCAGGCGCTGATCGTGTTCGTGAACGTGTGGCTTGGGCCGCTTATCGTGGCGGCTGCGGGCCTGTTCCTGTTCTGGCGCAGACAGCGGCGCGCAGTCGGCAAGGAGGCGGTGCGATGATGAACCAACGCGCCGAACGGCGCCGCGCACGGGCCGTGTCGCTGTGGCTGGCCGCGGGCGCGCTCGCCGGGATCGCGACTGTCACTGTAACGCTCGATGCGCGCGCGCATCGCCAGGCGGCCGTCAGCGGCCCGGTCATTCCCGGCCTCGCCGCGCGCATCGCCGACGCGCAGAAAATCTCCATCCAGAGCGCCGACGCGACCTATCGCATCGCGCGCACCGAGCGCGGCTGGGCGATGCGCGACCGCGGCGATTTTCCGGTCCGCGCCGCGCGTCTCGCGCAATTGACCGAGGGTTTGCAGGCGCTGCGCTTCACGCGCCGCATGACCAGCGATCCTGACAAGCATGCGCGCCTCGGCGTCGGCGATCCGCGCACCGGCGGCGACGGCGTCCTGGTGCAGATCGAGGACGGGCGCGGCGCGTTCCTGGTCAATCTCATTCTCGGCGTGCAGCCCGGCGCGACCTATGCGCGCCGTCCGGATGAAGACCAGGTGTGGGCGGTGGCGGGCGATCTGCCGCCTTTACGCGACCCCGCGACCTGGCTCGACCTCGCCATGCTCGACATCGCGCCGGAGCGGATCCAGCGCGTCGAAATCGTGCCGCGCGAGGGCGAGCCCTATATCCTGCAGCGCGACGGGGCGACGACGTTCGCTCTGCAAGGCCGCGCGGCGCGGTTTCAGCCGCTCTCCGGCGCCACGCTCACTGCGGTCGCC
>CAZMRN010000105.1:0-6977 GCA_964568575.1 uncultured Caulobacteraceae bacterium | reverse complement strand
CATAAAGCGTTCCTCAGCAAGCCCCTCTCGCGGCCCTGGATTCGTCCAGGGCCGCATTTTTGTTGGCGCTGCGCTCGGCATCCGCCCGCGCGCCGTCACGCAAAAGTCGCGCAAGTGACAACAAACCTTGTGCGTCCATCCCTATGCAAACGCCGCACCTGGGGAACACGGGGTGGGGCGCATCATGAAGCATCAGCGGTTTTCGGGCGTCGTGTGCGCCGGCGTCGGCCTGCTCGCGCTCGGCGCGACGGGCGCTGCGGCGCAGGACAGCGGCGAGGAGATCGTCGTCGTCGGCTATCGCGCGCAAAACCAGCAGGCGGTGTCGGCCAAGCGCGCCTCCGAGACCATCGCGGATTTTCTGGCCGCCGACGACATCGGCAGCCAACCCGATTACAACATCTCCGACGCGATCCGCCGCGTTCCCGGCGTGCAGACGATCTTCGACGAAGACGAAGGCAAGTTCGTCTCAATCCGCGGCCTCAATCCGAGCTACACGCTCGGCGCGCTCGACGGATCGACCTTGGCGACATCGGAGCGGCAGAACCGCCAGCTCAACATGGAGGCGATCCCCTCAGGGGCCGTGCGCCAGGTCATCGCCACCAAGGCCCGCACGCCCGACATCGACGGCAACGCCATCGGCGGCACGCTCAATCTGGTGACCCGCTCACCCTTCGACACGGATGATTTCTACCTCGCCGGCACGGCGATGTTCGGCCTCTCGACCGAGACGACAGTGCCGGGCGAAGGTTTCGGCCGCGACTATGACGACAATCCCAATGCGCGCGTCGATCTGACGATCTCCAATCGCTTCGGCGCCAACAATCAATTCGGCGTTCTGGTCGGCTTCAATTATTTGGAGCGCAACCGCGACCAGCAAAGGCTGTTGCCGCAGCAGGTTCCCGCCTCGATCACCGGCACGCCGACGCCTGCGGGCACGCCGGCCGCGGCCGCCGCGCAAACCGATTTGTTGTGGTCGAATTATCCCAACACCATCTGGCGCATCGGCGGCATGCTGAAGCTCGAATGGGAGCCGAACCCTGACCTGCGCACGGGCGTGTCGCTGGTGCATTATCGCCAGGACGACAACGAGTTGCGTCACTCGCAGCGCCTGCGCAACGGCGCGGGCGCGAACGCCAGTTTCGTGCGTTTCAACGATTTCCCTTTGGAAAAGCCGCTGACCGTGGCTCAAGCCTTCGCCGACTGGACGCTCGACGACAACCAGACCCTGGCCGTGCGCGCCTCCTATTCGGAAGCGCAATTCCTCGAGCCGTCGAACCAGATTCAGTTCAACCTCACGGGCGCCGCGGCGACGTTCAACATCTCCACCGTCGCCGGTGGCGTGCCGGTGGCGACCAATCTCGATCCGCGCCTCATCGTTCCGGCGAACTACGCGCTGCAGAACAATCGCTTCCTGCGCTACGAGGACGACAGCGACGAATATGTCATGGAGTATGGCCTCGACTATCGCTTCAACGCCGAGCGCAGCGATATGGGGTGGGGCTTCGGCGCGGGCGTGCAGTGGCGGCGCATCACGCGCGACAATGCGCGCACCGACACGACCTATATCTATACCGGCGCGCCGTTGACGCTTGACCGGTTCCTGCAGCCGGAGAGCTATCGGCCGATCTACGGCAATTTCAATCAGCTCTTCGTCGACGCCGACGCCGTGCTGGGCTTCTTCGCGGCCAATCCCGGGGCCGTGACCGTGCAGCGCGACGAAAGCGTCGCCTCCGACTGGGTGTTCGAAGAGGATGTCGCAGCGCTCTATGGCCTCGTGCGCCATGCCGGGGAGCGCCACACGATCATTTTCGGCGGCCGCTTCGAGGACACGCAGACCACTGTCGAGCGCAATCGCCGCACCGGCGTGTCGCCGAATTTCGTCGACACGCGCGTGACGCGCGACGGCGGCTACGATCATTTCCTGCCGTCGATCACCGTGTCGTACGACATCACGGACGACTTGCGGCTTCGAGCGGCGGCGTTCAAGGCCATCGGCCGGCCCAATCCGAGCCAGCTCGCGTCCGGCGAGACGGTGAATCAGACCACCGGCGCCATCAATCGCGGCAATCCTGATCTGCGCGCGCGCGAAGGCGACAGCTACGAAGCGTCGCTGGAATACTATCTGCCGGGCGGAGCCGGCATCTTGGCCATCGGCGTGTTCCAGAAGACGGTCGACAACGAGATCGTCACACTGCTGACGCCCGGCGCCGGCCCCAATGGCGAAGACATCACCCAGCCGATCAATGTTTCGTCGGCGGAGGTGTCCGGCGTCGAATTGAATGCGATCATCAACACTCTGCCGCTGCCGAGCTTCTTGTCGAACTTCGGCGTTTCCGCAAATGCGACCTTCATAGACGGCGAAACCACCGATCAAAACGGCGTCACCACGGATGGTCTGCAGGGCCAGTCCGATTTTCTCGCCAATGTCGCCCTGTTCTACGAGCAGGGCCCGTTCCGCGCGCGCGCGGCCTACGCCTTCATCGATCAATACGACACCGCCGCAGGCCGTTTCGACAAAGCGACCAACACCCTCGACCTGCAGGCGCGCTACACCTTCAGCGACAATTTCGAATTGATCGGCGAAGTGCGCAACGCGACCGACGAGAACAAGGTCAATTACACGAGCAACACCATCTATCGGGATGTCTCCTTCTATGGCCGCCAGTTCTGGCTCGGCGCGACGTTCTCTTATTAGAGCCGCCGTTTTCTGCGCGGCGGTCCTGCTCGCGGCGTGTGCGAGTGCGCCGCTCCAGGCGCCAGCCGTTCGCTATGCGCTGGAAACGGCGTCCGCGCCGGTCGCGCAGCGCATACATGTCCTTGAACTCGATCTCGATCGGGTTCGACTCGAAACCACGCCGGGAGACCGCAGCGGCGGGCGCGAATATCGCGCGCGTCTGACGTCGGAATTCGCCGCCACGTCCGGCTATGAAGCGGCGGTCAATGCCGGGTATTTCACGCCCTTCCGCGGCGGATCGCCGGGCGGGGAGGATTATTATCCCCATGTCGGCGATCCGGTCGACGTGTCCGGCGCCGCCATCGCCTTCGCCCAAGAGGTTTCGCCGGTCGAGTTGACCGAAGACGAGCGCGTGAACGCCATCGTCTGCATCGACGACGCCCACGTCGAGATTTTGGACGGCCAAAGCTGCGCTGCAGGCGTCGACCATGCGCTCTCGGCCGGTCCGCGCCTGCTCGCCGACGGCGCCCTGCGCGATGTCGCGGCGTTCGGCGCGACCTACGCAGCCGCGCGCCATCCGCGCACCGCGCTGGGGATCGACAGGCGCGCACGCAAAGCGTGGCTCGTGGTGGTCGATGGGCGCCAGAGCGGCTTCAGCGAAGGCGCGTCCTTGTCCGAATTGACCGCGATCTTTCAGCGCCTCGGCGCCGTCGATGCGATCAATCTCGACGGCGGCGGATCGACCACGCTCGTCGTGCAGCAGGACGGCGCTGCGCGCATCGTCAATTCTCCGATTCACACCGGCGTTCCCGGGCGCGAACGCCCGGTCGCCAATCATCTGGGCGTGCGCGTCGCGCCGTGAGGATCATCGCCATGCGCATCAATCATCTCGCCGTCGCCTGTGTACTCGCCGCCAGCGGCGCCGCATCAGCGCAGGAGCGCGCGAACAGGCTCAATCTGCCGACCTACACGCCGCCGCCGATCGCAGCGCTGCAGGCGACGCCGATCCGCACCTATGAGGCGCCGGAAGCGCGCCAGGGCGTCGCGGTCGACGCGGAGCATTTCTACGCCGTCGTCAACACCGTCATCGCGCGCTATGACCGCCAGACCGGCGCGCGCGAAGCGCATTGGGCTGGGCCGCGCGGCGGCCTCGTCCGTCACCTCAATTCCTGCTTCGCCGATGGCGGAAGCCTGTGGTGCGCCAACTCGAATTTTCCGCTCACGCCGATGGCCAGTTCGATCGAAGTCTTCGATGCGCAAACCATGACGCACACGCGCTCGCACAGCCTCGGCGTGACGGACGAAGGATCGCTCACCTTCTTCGATCGGTATGGCGAGGGCTGGATCGCCGGCTTTGCGCATTATGACGGGGAGGGCGGCCACGCCTTCAAGAACGCGGCCTTCTCCGGCATCGTGTTCTATGACGCGGAATGGCGGCGCACCGGGGGTTACGCGCTTCCCGCCAGCGTGCTGACGCGCATGGCGCCGCACGCGGCCTCCGGCGGGGCGCTGGGTCCTGATGGATTGCTCTATCTGCTCGGTCACGACCTGCCGGAAATGTACGTGTTGGCGCGGCCCAGCATGGGGCCGACGCTCGTGCACGTCGCCACCATCGCCATCCCCGTTGCGGGCCAGGCGTTTTCCTGGGATCGCTCGACTGATCGCCGCGTCGTGTTCGCGATCGATCGCCCAAGCGGCACGGTGCGCAGCTTCGACATCCCCGCCGTGACGCTGAACACGCCGGATGCGCGCCCCTTCACGCCGGAAGCCGCGCGCCGCTGAACCGGTCAGCGCGCCATCGCCTTGACCACCGCCGCCTCGATCTCGGCCGGCGTCGGATTGCGGCGCAGCGTCAATCCGCCATTGATGTGCAGCATTTGCCCGGTGATGAAACTATGATCGCTGGCGAGCCAGACCGCCGCATCGGCGACGTCCTGCGACGTGCCGATCCTGCCCAGCGGATATTCGCGCGCGAACGCCGCTTCGAGGCCGGGCGTATGCATCGCCGCGGTCGTCATGGGCGATGCGGTGAGCCCCGGCAGGATGGAGTTCACCTTCACGCCCTGTTCGCCGAACTCGTTGGCGAAGCAGCGCACCAGCGCATCGGCGCCGGCCTTGGTGCCAATGTAAGCGGCATGGTTGCGCAGAAGCGCAACGGTCGAGGCCGATGAGATCTGGATGATCGAGCCGCCGCCGCGCTGCGCCATCAGGCCCGCGAAGGTCTGCAGGAAAAAATACGGCCCCTTGAATTGCAGCGCCGTGATCTGATCGATCTGCTCTTCCGTCGTCTCCAGGAGCGGCGCCAACAGGCCCCAGCCGGTGCAGTTCACCGCGATGTCGCACGCCCCGAAGCGATCGAGCGCCACGGCGGCGAGCGCGTCGATCTCGGCCTTTTTTGTGATGTCGCACAGCGCATGGGCGCCGCCGATCTCCTGCGCGAGCGCGGCGAGAGGGCCCTCCTGGCGGCCGCCCACCACAACCTTCGCGCCCGCCGCGGCGAAGGCGCGCGCGATCGTCTGCCCCATATTGTCCTTGCCGGCGGCCCCGAGCACCACCGCCGTCTTGCCGTCCAATTGCGCCATAATCGCATCCTCCCGTCGCCGGCCCGACCTCTCTTGACGCTGGGCGCGCCTTGCGTATCCGAAGCTTAGCGGCGGCGCTCGCGTTCGTCAGGCGAATTGAGCCGGCTGGCGTCAGGCGCCTGGCTTCGCGCGCACGGAGCGCCTTGCGACGGCGCCCTGGGCGCACGACGTCGGCGTCCGGCCCGCGGCGTTCGGAAAGGAGCATCGATGCGTCTTGACGGAAAAATCGCCCATGTCACCGGCGGCGCGCGCGGCATCGGCGCGGCGATCGCGGCGGCGTTTGCGCGCGAGGGCGCAAAGGTCGCGGTCAGCGACATCGACGGCGATGGCGTCGCGCGCCTTGCGCAAACGATAGGCGGCATCGCGTTGACATTGGATGTGCGCGAGGAAGACCATTGGCGCGCCGCCCACGACGCCATTCTTCAGCAGTTCGGGCGGCTCGACGTTCTGGTCAACAACGCCGGCGTCACCGGATTTGAAGGCGAAGGCGCCGTCCACGATCCGGAGCACGCCGCGCTCGCCGATTGGCGCGCGGTGCACGCAACCAATCTCGACGGCGTGTTTCTGGGCTGCAAACACGCAATCCGCGCGATGCGGCGCACCGGCGCAGGCTCGATCATCAATATCTCCTCGCGCTCGGGCATCGTCGGCATCCCCGCCGCCGCCGCCTACGCTTCATCGAAGGCTGCGGTGCGCAATCACACCAAGACGGTCGCGCTCTATTGCGCCGAGCAGGGGCTGAAGATTCGCTGCAACTCCATCCACCCCGCCGCGATCCTCACGCCGATGTGGGAGCCGATGCTGGGCGATGGTCCCGAGCGAGAAGCGAACATGGCCGCGTTCGTCGCCGATACGCCGCTGCGCCGCTTCGGCACGCCGGAGGAGGTGGCCGCGATCGCGGTCATGCTGGCGAGCGACGAAAGCGCCTATGTCACCGGCGCGGAGCTGCACGTCGACGGCGGCATCCTTGCCGGCGCCGCCGCTGCGCCCCGTGCGGAATAGGGCTGGCGCGGGGAACGCAACCTCCACGCCGACCGCCGCTTCGGCGAGCGTCCCGCCGAGACGTCTCTCGGCGGAAGCGCAGCATCACGTCATGACCGACAGCGAGATCACCTTCTACGCGGACACAAGCGCCCTGCGCGCGGAAATCCGGAGCCGCGCGTTCGAATTTGCGTTTGCAATCGTGATGGTTGCGGTGCTCGCGACACACGTTCCGATCGCCGCGACTGTCGTCCTTTCGGTCGCGCTCGCGGGCTGGGGGATTGCGGCTTTTCCCTCCGGGTTAAGGCGGCTGCCTCCGGTCGCGAACCGATCCTCGCGCTGGGCCCCGAGGGCGTCGCCTATCTGCCCTATGGCGACCATCGCGTTCCATGGGCCCAGATCGACGAAGCGCTCCTGGACGTCGTCTCCGAAGAACGGCTCGACAAGGCCCGCAGCGCGCGCCGCCTGCCGAAGCAGGATCGCTTTATCTTGACGCTCAAGCCGCACGCACGGCGCATTTGGCGGCGGCGGATCGTCATCGTGCCTCACTATCTGGCTGTGGATCTGGAGACGTTGGTGGCCGCGATCGAGACGCATTCGGGACGGAAAGTCTCGCGCATCGAATGGATGCTGCCGCCTTCCGCGCCGTGAGTGCGCCGACGGCGATGCGCAGCCTCATTCTCAATGGCGCACCCGACAGGATTCGAACCTGTGACCTCTGCCTTCGGAGGGCAGCGCTC
>CAZMRN010000104.1:5316-7035 GCA_964568575.1 uncultured Caulobacteraceae bacterium | reverse complement strand
CGGGTCGCCGGCGCCGGGCCAAGGCGGCGAGGCCGAGCGCGCCGCCGAGCCCCATCAGGCTGACGCCCCAGAAGATCAGCTGCACCAGCGGGTTGTGGTAGAAGCGGACGGTCCAGGCCGGCTGGCCGTCGCGCGCGGCGGCCTCGCCCAGAGCGATGTAGAAGTCGCCGTCGAGCGCGGACAGGATCGCCACCTCCGTGGTCGGCGCGCCGCCGGTGGAATAGGCCCGCCGTTCGGCGACCGCGATGTCGGCCCGCGCGCCATGGGCCACGCGCAGCGTCGCGCGCAGCGCGGTGTAGTTCGGCCCCTGCGCCTCCGCCACCTCGAGAAGCGTGGCGGTGCGGCCTGCAAACGTGATGCTTTCCCCCGGAGCCAAAGCGGCGGCGCGCTCGCTGCGGAAGGCGGTTTCCGCAACCGCGCCGATGGTGAGCACGCCGGCGCCGACATGGGCCGCAACGAGCGCCCACACGCTCAACGGCAAGGCTGCAAAGCGCGCAGCGCTGCGCGCGCCGCCCTGCCCCCAGCGCTTCCACAGATAGATGAACGCCCCCGCCGTCGCCCACACGCCGATTGCGATCCCGGCCGCGGGAATGATTGCGTTGTTGCGAAACAGCAGAACGATCGCAGCGGAGGCGAAGGCGAGAGCGCCGGCGAGCCAAAGCGTGCGCAGGGCAGCGCCCGCATCGCCCTTGCGCCAGGTCAACAGCGGCGCAAGCGGCATGACGAGAAACAGCGCCGCCATCAAGGGCGCGAACGCGATGTTGAAATAGGGCGGCCCCACCGAAATCAGATCGCCGGTCGCCGCCTCCACCGCAATTGGATAGAGCGTGCCGACGAGCACCGCCCCGGCGGCGACCGCAAGGCCCAGATTGTTGAACACCATCAGCCCTTCGCGGCTGATCGCGGCGAACCCGGCGGGCTTGGCGAGGCCTGGCGCGCGCCACGCATAAAGCCCGAAGCCGACGCCCAGCACCACCGCGAGCAACGCCAGCACCGCCACGCCGCGGCGCGGATCGACCGCGAACGCATGCACCGACGTCAACACGCCGGAGCGCACCAAGAACGTGCCCAGCAATGCCAGCCCGAAGGCGATGATGGACAACAGGATCGTCCAACTCGCCAGCGAGCCGCGGCGCTCGGTGACGATGGCGCAATGCACCAGCGCGCACGCGGCGAGCCACGGCATGAAGCTGGCGTTCTCGACCGGATCCCAAAACCACCAGCCGCCCCAGCCCAGTTCGTAATAGGCCCAATAGGAACCGAGCCCGATGCCGAAGGTCAGGCATGTCCAGGCGATCAGCGCCCATGGCCGCAGCGCGCGCGCCCAGCCTTGATCCGCCTTGCCTTCGAGCAACGCCGCGATCGCCAGCGAAAACGGCGCCGAGAGCCCGACATAGCCGAGATAGAGCATCGGCGGATGCGCCGCGAGCGCGGGATCCTGCAGCAGCGGATTGAGCCCGCTGCCGGAATATGGCGCAGGATCGAGCCGCGCGAACGGATTGGACAGGATCAGCGTGTAGATCAACGCGCCGGCGGTCACTGCGCCCTGCACGCCGATCGCGCGCGCCCACAAGCCCAAGCCCATCGCGCCGCGCGCATGCGCCATCGCCAAACCGAACAGCGCCGACACCAGACACCACAACAGCATCGAGCCTTCGTGGTTTCCCCAGGTTCCGGCGATCTTGTAGAGGAGCGGCTTGTCGATGTGCGAATTGGCCT
>CAZMRN010000104.1:4274-5300 GCA_964568575.1 uncultured Caulobacteraceae bacterium | reverse complement strand
ACCGCGACCGAGAAATCCGATTGCACAAACAGCGTGACCAGCAGCGCGAACGCCGTCAGCGAAGCGAAGGCGGCGGTCTGCGCGCTCGAGGCGGCGATGGCGGCCAAAGCGGGATCGCCGCGCGCGCCGGCGCGCAAACCGAAGCCGGCCTGCGCGAGGCTTGCGATCAGCGCGACGGCGGCGAGCACGGCGCCGAGTTCGGCGATCATGGGGTTTGGGTCCCGCCGCGCCACTCGCCGCGCGCCTTCATCGCTTCGACCACTTCGCGCGGCATGTAGGTTTCGTCGTGCTTGGCCAGCACGCGATCGGCGGTGAACACGGCGCCGGGCGCATAGCGGCCTTCGCACACCACGCCTTGCCCTTCGCGGAACAGATCCGGCGCCTGGCCCATATAGCGCACCAGCACGGCGGCGACCCCGTCGCTCACAGCGAACACAAGCGCGCCGTCGTCGTCGCGTGCGACGGTGCCTGTCTGCACCAGCCCGCCGATGCGCACGCGCTCGCCCGGCGCGGCCTTCTGCGCCAGCTCCGAGGGCGCGTAGAAATACACCACCGAGTCGCGCAGGCCGATCAGCGCCAGCGCGGCTGCGCCCGCCAGCATCGCGCCTGCGACGCCGATCACGATCAATCGTCTGTTCCGCTTCCGCATGGGCATAAGCTTAGCGCGCGCACGCGGCTTCGCCATGGCGCGGATCAGCGCGGCGCGGCATCCGCGCCTCCCTCGCCGGCCAGACGTTGGGCGATCATGGCCTGGCGCGGATCGTCGGCCGGAAACAGGCGTTGCGCGGCGCGCCAATGGCGGGCGGCGTCCTCGCTGCGGCCGTCCTGATCGGCGGCAAGCGCCTGATAAAACCAGACCAGCGGCTCGTTCGGCATGGCGCGGGCGGCGGCCTCGAACAGCGCCCGCGTCCGCGGCGAGGCTGCGCCCTGGTCGAGTTGAAACTGCACCCGCCCAAGTTCGAACAGCGCCGGCGCATAATTCGGGTCGCGTCGCAGCGCCGCCTCGAACGCGCGCGCGGCCGGCTC
>CAZMRN010000104.1:3329-4177 GCA_964568575.1 uncultured Caulobacteraceae bacterium | reverse complement strand
CATTCCTCCGCCTGGAAGGTCGCCGGATCGGCGCGCAGGAGCGCCGCCTCGCGCGCCGCATAAGAGCCGCCCGGCAGTCCGGGGACGCCGATCGCCACATAGACGCCCAGCACGGCCAGACCGGCCGCGGCAATCAAGGCCACGCCCCAGCGCGGCGCCGGACGCTCCGGCGCAGCGCGGCGATACGCGCGCAGCGCCAGCCATCCCCCCGCCGCGACCAGAAGCGCTGCGGCGACGAACGGCGCAAGAGAGGCGAGGTCGAACACGGCGCACCCGATATAGAGCGCCGCGGCGCGGCTCAATCCGTGGCGGGCAGCCGCAGGCGCGCCTTCAATCCGCCGAGCGCGCTGCGCTCGAAGTGCAACGCGCCGGCGTAGAGCTCCACGGCCTCGGTCAGGATCGAGAGCCCCAGGCCTTGGCCGGGCGCGGCCTCGTCGAGCCGCTCGCCGCGCTTCAAGACGATGGCGACCTGCTCGTCGGTGAGGCCGGGCCCGTCATCCTCGACCGCGATCTCGAGCAGCCCGCCTGGCGAAGCGGGCGGGAGCACATGCACGACGACCTCGCTCGTCCCGTACTTGCAGGCGTTGTCGACGAGATTGGCCGCCATTTCGAGCAGGTCTTCGCGCTCGCCGCGGAACGTCGCGTCGGGGCCGGGCTCGAGGCGCACGTCGATCGCTTTGATCGGATCGTATTTTTGCTCCATCATGAAAATAAGCGCCTGAAGATTTTCGCGCACCGGCGTGCGGTATCCTACCGTCGCGCCGGCATCGCCCGCGCGCGCTTCCGCCCGGGCCGCCACGCGCGCGCGGCGCAATTGCCGCTCCACGAAACTTTCCATGTCCGCGATG
>CAZMRN010000104.1:0-3274 GCA_964568575.1 uncultured Caulobacteraceae bacterium | reverse complement strand
GCAGCGTTGATGATGACGGTCAGCGGCGTCTTGAGCGCATGGGCGAGATTGCCGACATGCCGGCGCGCGCGTTCGACCACCTCGCGATTGTGATCCAGAAGCGCGTTGAGCTCCTGGGCGAGCGGGGCGATCTCCAGCGCATAGGGTCCGGCGAGCCGCTCGGACCCGCCGCGGCGCACCGCTGCGATGTCGCGCTGCAGCGCGCCCAGCGGCGCAAGGCCGACGCGCACCTGAAGCGCCGTCACCGCCGCCAGGATCGCCACGCACACGCCCACGAACACCGCAAACGCAATGGCCACGAGATTGGCCGCGGGGCCCAAAGTCTGGCGCGGGGCGAGCGCTGCGATGAACAGATACTCCCCGTCGACGCCCGGTATCGGCGACACGCGGGCGGCCGCGCGCATCGGCGCGTCGTCGGGCCCGGTCGGCAGATCGAGGAACGCGACGCCGCGAAAGCTGCCCTCTGTCTCCGCGGCGGTGATCAAGGTGCGCTCTTGCGCGCGGGTGATCGGCAGCGACACGTCGAACAGCGAGCGCGACGCATAAAGCCAGCGCACGCTCCCGTCGTCTTCGATTGCAGCGACCTGAAAATATCGCCCGGTCGCGGCGCGCTCATAACGCGAATCGACGAAGCCTTCGGGAAATGCGAGCCCGCCCTCGGCGTCGGCGCGGGCATTGCGGATCAATTGATCGATGACGCTGACGAGCTCGGGATCGACGAGCTGGCGCGTCAATTGCCGCTGGAAGAGCGCAAAGGTCGAACCGCCGATGACGATGAGCGCAAGCGTCGCGATCGCCGCCACCGCGATCAGCCGCGCCCGCATCGAGCGGCGCATGAGGGAGAGGACGAAACTCACACAAACTGCTCTCTTCGCCCCCTCTCCCTCCGCGAGGAGGGAGAGGGCCGGGGTGAGGGTGGAGCGAAAACGTTCACAACCTCGCGCCGCCCCCTCACCCTGCCCTCTCCCCCTTCGCAGGGGGAGAGGGTTGCGCACACTTAAGCCCCAACCGCAGGGTCGATCAGGCGATAGCCGAGGCCTTTTTCCGTGACGATGCGCTCGGGGCCGATCTTGCGGCGCAGGATGCCGACGAACACCTCGATCGTGTTGGAATCGCGCTCGTGATCCTGCGCGTAGATCTTTTCGATCAGCTCGGAGCGCGAAACGATCTTGCCTTTATGGTGCATCAGATAATCGAGCACCTTGTATTGGAACGCCGTCAGCTTGATCGGCCGGCCGTCGACGGTCACTTGCCCGGTGGCGGTGTTGACGCGCAGATCGCCGCATTCGAGCACGGCCGAGGCGTGCTCGGTCTGCTTGCGCACATTGGCGCGCACGCGCGCGAGCAATTCGGCCATGTGGAACGGCTTGGTGACGTAATCATTGGCGCCGAGATCGAGCCCTTCGACCTTCTCGCTCCAGCGATCGCGCGCGGAAAGGATCAGCACCGGCATCGCGCGGCCTTGCTCGCGCCATTTGCGCAGCACGGTGAGGCCGTCGACCTTCGGCAGGCCGAGATCGAGGATGGCGAGATCGTACGGCTCGGTTTCGCCCAGGAATTGGCCGTCCTCGCCGTTGTCGGCGGGATCGACCGTATAGCCAGCCTCGGTGAGCGCTTCGGTGAGCTGCTCGCGCAAGGTGCGGTCGTCTTCAACGATCAATACGCGCATCGGATCCTCGTCATCCGCCGCCGACGATGCGGCCGGTCGTTGCATCGACGCGCAGGTCGGCCACGCGGCCGTCATCCATGCGCCAGCGCAGCACATAGACCGGACGCGGTCCGTCATCCTGCACCGACAGCACGTCGATCAATTGCCCGCCGCGCTGGTCGCGCACCATGTTCACCACTTCGCGCAGCGGCAGCACGCGGCGCTCGGGCCCGCGCTGTTGCGGGCGCCCTTGATCCTGCGGAGTCGCCCAATGCGGCCCGAAGGGCGGGCGCGCGTCCGCCATCGGGGCGAGCCCGGCGATCAGCGCGCATGCGAGAAGGAGCGAACGAAACGTCATGCGCGCTGTGTAGGCTAGGCCCTCTGAACGCGCCCTGAATGCGAACTTGGTTAAGGCTTAAGCCTGCAACGGCCGCGGCGGCGCCTGATCGCGACGAGACCACTTTTTCACGAATTTTTTCAAGTCGTCATCCGGGGTTTCAGGCAACATGACGAGCAGGCGCACCAATTGGTCGCCGGTTCCGCCGACGCCTTTGCCCTTGAGGCGCAGCACCATGCCGGTGTTTGCGCCGGCGGGCACGGTGATCGACACCGGGCCGAAAACGGTCGGCGCCTGGACCTTGGCCCCCTCCACCGCCTCGGTCAGCGAGATCGGCAGATCCATGTGGATGTCCTGCCCCTCGCGGCGGAAAAAGGCGTGCGGCCTGACCGTGACCTCGACCAGCGCGTCGCCCGGCGGCCCTCCGCCGACGCCCGCCCCGCCCTGGGATTTGAGCCGCAGCGTGCGCCCGCTCTCGACGCCCGGCGGGATGGCCACCTCCAGGGTGCGCCCTTCATCGAGCTGGATGCGCCGGCGCGCGCCCTTCACGGCGTCGAGGAAATCGATCTCAAGGGCGTAGCGCAGATCGCGCCCGCGCATGCGGCCGAACCCGCGCGGGCCGCCGGCCGCGCCGCCGGCGCCGAAGAAGTCGGAGAAGATGTCGCCGAGATCGAAGGCGGCCTCCGGTCCTGCCCCGGCGCGGGCGTGCGGGCGGGACGAAAACACCACCTTTTCATTGCCGTCGGCGTCGATCTCGCCCTTGTCATAGCGGCTGCGCAGCACGGGATCGCTCAACAGATTGAACGCCGCAGTGGCGCGCTTGAAGCGGTCCTCGGCCTGCTTGTCGCCCGGGCGCACGTCGGGGTGCAGCTCCTTCGCCAGTTTGCGATAGGCGCTGCGGATGTCGTCCGCCCCGGCGGATCGCTTAATCCCGAGAGCTGCGTAAGGGTCCCACGTCACGTGCGGCCTGCATGCATCGACGAAAAACGCCCCTGACTTAGGCGTCGGGGCTCGCCGCACAAGCCTTACACGGCCAGGACCGATTCCGCCATGAAGCCGATCGCGCCGTCGCCGCCGATCTGGCCGACCCGCAGCGCCAGCAGGCTGGGCGGGGCGCCGAAATCGGCGATCTGCTCAGCCGCGCCATAAATGACCGTGGGGTTGGCGGGCGTGAACGTCCGCACGACCGCGCCGGCGTTGAGGATTTGCACCAGGTAGCCCTCGGCGTCGGCCCCCAGCGGCGGCTCGCCCGGCCCCCAGCCGTCGCCGTCGAGACGGGCGCGGCGCAC
>CAZMRN010000103.1:6189-7040 GCA_964568575.1 uncultured Caulobacteraceae bacterium | reverse complement strand
GCGTCGCGCGCATCCAGGAGCGGCTCGGCGCGCGCGGCATTCTCCTGGCGCTCGCGGCGACCGCGCATCACGCCGTCGCCGGCGGCCCCGCGCCTGATCTGATCGTCGGTCATGGCGCGCTCGGCCGCTTGATCGCGCGCGTGACGATGGCGCTCGGCGCGCCGGCGCCGACCGTATGGGAGACGAACGCCGCGCGCCGCGCCGATTCGCTCGGCTATCCCGTGCTCGATCCAAGCGACGATCAGCGCCGCGATTATCGCGTCATCGTCGACGTCAGCGGCGATTGCGGCCTGCTCGATACGCTGTTTCAGCGCTTGGCCCGCGGCGGCGAAGTTGTGCTCGCCGGCTTCTATGAAGAGCGCCTGTCGTTCAGCTTCCCGACCGCGTTCATGCGCGAAGCGCGCGTGCGCGTCGCCGCGGAATGGAAGCCGGACGATCTCAAGGCCGTGCTGGCGCTGATGCGCGTCGGCCGCATGACCTTGGATGAACTCATCACCCATCACGACAGCGCCGAGAACGCTGCGGAAGCCTACCGCACCGCGTTCACCGACAGCGCCTGCCTCAAAATGGTTCTGGACTGGAGAGGTTGCGCATGAGCGTCACATTGCTCTCGCAGGCGCATCTGCGCAAAGAGGCCGAGATCGAGCCCGATCCGGTTGCGACCGGCCCTGTCACCAAAGACACGCAGATCATCGCCATCTATGGCAAGGGCGGATCGGGCAAAAGCTTCGCCTTGTCGAACCTGAGCTACATGATGGCGCAGCAGGGCAAGCGCGTTCTGCTCATCGGCTGCGATCCCAAGTCCGACACGACGGCGCTGTTGTTCGGCGGCAAGTCCTGCCCGACCATCA
>CAZMRN010000103.1:4970-6179 GCA_964568575.1 uncultured Caulobacteraceae bacterium | reverse complement strand
GAAAAAGCTCGCCGGCGAAGAAGTGCGCATCGAGGATGTGTGCTTCCAGCGCGACGGCGTGTTCGCGATGGAGCTGGGCGGACCGGAAGTCGGCCGCGGCTGCGGCGGGCGCGGCATCATTCACGGCTTCGAGCTTCTCGAAAAGCTCGGCTTCCATGAATGGGGCTTCGATTATGTGCTCTTGGATTTCCTCGGCGACGTGGTGTGCGGCGGGTTCGGCCTGCCGATCGCGCGCGACATGTGCCAGAAGGTGATCGTCGTCGGCTCGAACGATCTGCAGTCGCTCTATGTCGCCAACAATGTCTGCTCGGCGGTGGAATATTTCCGCAAAATGGGCGGCAATGTCGGCGTCGCCGGCATGCTCATCAACAAGGACGACGGCACCGGCGAAGCGCACGCCTTCGCAGAAGCGGTCGGCATTCCGGTGCTCGCCGCGATCCCAGCCGACGAGGACATCCGCCGCAAGAGCGCCAATTACCAAATCATCGGCAGGCCGGGAGAACGCTGGGGCGGGCTGTTCGAGGACCTTGCCCACAATGTCGCGACTGCGCCCCCAAGGCGGCCGAAGCCGCTGACGCAAGACGGCCTGCTTGGCCTGTTCAAGCCCGATCAGACCGGCGGGGCCGTGACGTTGAAACCCGCTACGCAGGCCGACATGCGCGGCGTCGATTACGTGCCTAAACCTTCGCTCGAAGTCATCTACGACGCGGTCTAGGGATGAGCGATCGCGCCTTTCCGGCCCATGAGGCTCCTGCAGCGCCAGCCGAAGGCGGCTGCGCCAGCGGCGCCGCTTTGCGGGAGGCGGCGATCGCCGCGGGCAAGTCAGGCGTGCTTGCGCGCTATGACGCCGATTATCCCAAAGGCCCGCACGACCAGCCGCAAAGCATGTGTCCGGCGTTCGGGTCGCTGCGCGTGGGGCTGCGCATGCGCCGCACAGCCACGGTGCTGTCGGGCTCGGCGTGCTGCGTCTACGGATTGACCTTCACCTCGCACTTCTACGGCGCGCGGCGCAGCGTCGGTTATGTGCCGTTCAATTCCGAAACGCTGGTGACGGGCAAGCTGTTCGAAGACATTCGCGATGCGGTGCACGAGCTGGCCGATCCCGACTTGTACGATGCGATCGTGGTGACGAATCTGTGCGTGCCGACCGCATCGGGCGTGCCGCTGCAATTGCTGCCGAAGCAGATCAACGGCGTGCGCATCGTCGGC
>CAZMRN010000103.1:0-4960 GCA_964568575.1 uncultured Caulobacteraceae bacterium | reverse complement strand
ATCGACGTGCCGGGCTTCGGCGTTCCCACGCACGCAGAAGCGAAAGACGTTCTCGCCGGCGCCATGCTGAATTATGCGCGCAGCGAAGCCGAGCTTGGCCCTGTCGCTGCGCCGCGCGCGCGCGCCGACAAGCCGACGATCACGCTTCTGGGCGAAATGTTTCCCGCCGATCCCGTCGGCATCAGCCAGATGCTGGCGCCGATGGGGCTCGCCGCCGGGCCCGTCGTGCCGACGCGCGAATGGCGTGAGCTTTATGCAGCGCTCGATTGCGCGGCGGTTGCGGCCATCCATCCGTTTTACGTCGCCAGCGTGCGCGCGTGCGAGGCGGCGGGACGCACGGTGATCGGCTCGGCGCCGGTCGGCGTCGAGGGCGCGGATGCGTGGCTGCAGGCGATCGGCGCGGCCTGCGGCGTGCCGCAAGCGAAGATCGACCAGGCGCGCAACGCCGCGCGAGCCGCCACGAAAGCCGCGCTCGCGAATGCGCCGATCACGGGCCGCATCACGGTGTCGGGCTATGAAGGCTCTGAGCTGATCGTGGCGCGTTTGCTCATCGAGAGCGGCGCGGAGGTGCCTTATGTCGGCACCGCGTGCGCGCGCACGCCCTGGTCGGACGTCGACCGCGAATGGCTTGAAGCGCGCGGCGTTCATGTCCAGTTTCGCGCATCGCTGGAGAACGATCTCGCGGCGGTGAAAAGTTTCGCGCCTGATCTCGCGATCGGCACGACGCCCGTCGTTCAGCACGCGAAATCGAAATCGATCCCCGCGCTCTATTTCACCAACCTCATTTCCGCGCGGCCGCTGATGGGGCCCGCCGGCGCCGGCTCGCTTGCGACCGTGGTCAATGCGGCGATCGGCAACAAGGACCGCTTCGCGCGCATGACCGCGTTCTTCGACGGCGTCGGCCAAGGCCACGCCGCCGGCGTATGGGAAGAGACGCCTGCCGACCGGCCGGAATTCCGCGCCCGCTACGCCAAAACGCTCGCCGCACAGCGCGCGCAGGAAGAGGCGGTCGGCACATGACGCTGATCCTCGACCACGACCGCGCGGGCGGATATTGGGGCGCGGTCTACGCGTTCACGGCGATCAAGGGCCTGCAGGTCATCATCGACGGTCCGGTCGGTTGCGAAAATCTGCCGGTCACCTCGGTGCTGCACTACACCGACGGGCTGCCGCCGCACGAGCTTCCGATCGTCGTCACCGGGCTCGGCGAAGAGGAGCTCGGCAAGACCGGAACCGAAGGCGCGATGAAGCGCGCTTGGAAAACGCTCGACAAGGATCTTCCCGCCGTCGTCGTCACCGGATCAATCGCCGAAATGATCGGCGGCGGCGTGACGCCGGAAGGCACCAACATCCAGCGCTTCCTGCCGCGCACGATCGACGAGGATCAATGGCAGAGCGCCGACCGCGCGCTCTCCTGGCTGTGGACGCAGTTCGGCCCCAAGAAGATGCCGAAGCCCAAGCCCCGCAAGGAGGGCGAGGCGCCGCTCGTCAACATCATCGGCCCGATGTACGGCATGTTCAACATGCCCTCCGATCTGGCGGAAATCCGCCGGCTCGTCGAAGGCGTCGGCGCGCGCGTCAATATGGTGTTTCCGCTGGGTGCGCACCTCGCCGACATCAAGAAGCTGGCGGATGCGGAAGCCAATATCTGCATGTATCGCGAGTTCGGGCGCGACCTGTGCGAGCGGCTCGATCGCCCGTATTTTCAGGCGCCGATCGGTCTCGACTCCACGACGCGGTTCCTGCGCGCGCTGGGCGAGGCGCTGAAGCTCGACGTCGAGCCGTTCATCGAAAAAGAGAAGCACACCACGATCAAGCCGGTGTGGGATCTGTGGCGCTCGGTGACGCAGGATTTCTACGGCACAGCGAGCATCGGCGTCGTCGCCACCGAAACGTATACGCGCGGCCTTCAGAATTATCTCGAGAACGATCTCGGTCTGCCGTGCTTGTTCGCCTTTTCGCGCACCGCCGGGGTGAAGCCTGACAATAACGCCGTGCGCGCGGCCGTGCGCGATTCGGGCGCGCTGGTCGTGTTCGGCTCGATCAATGAGCGCATGTACATGGCCGAGTGCGGCTCGCGCGCGCGCTTCATTCCGGCCTCGTTCCCAGGCGCGGTCGTGCGTCGCCATACCGGCACGCCTTTCATGGGCTATTCCGGCGCCACCTATGTCATTCAGGAAGTGTGCAACGCGCTGTTCGACGCGCTGTTTCACATCCTGCCGCTGGCGTCCCAGCTGGACGCGGTCGATGCGACGCCGGCGCGCGCGCATGTCGAACTGGCGTGGGACGAAGCGGCCAAGGCCGAATTGGACCTGCTCGTCGAAGCGCAGCCGGTTCTGGTGCGCATCTCCGCGGCGCGGCGCCTGCGCGACGCCGCCGAACGCGCGGCGCGCCAGGCGGGCGCAGCCAAGGTTTCGGATCGTCATGTCGTGTCCGCCAAGCGCTCCATCCTGGAGGGTTTTGCGGCATGACGCCTCGCAATCGTTTCGCCTCAACGCAAGCATCGCGCGACGACGCCGACGCTGCGCTTGGGGTCTTGAGCTTGGGTTTGGAAGGTCGCGCCAAACCTCTCGTCGTCCTGCTTGCAGGGCGGCTGACCAGGCCGTTCTCCACGGTCGCGGCATGTCCGGAAGCAGGAGATACCGGAGGGTATTAAATGTCAGAAAGAGACGCCCGAACAGGGTCACTATCGGGCCTGACGGAAGCGGAAGCGAAGGAGTTCCATGGCGTGTTCATGGGCAGCTTCATTCTCTTCACGCTTATCGCCATCGTCGCCCACATCCTCGTTTGGATGTGGCGTCCGTGGCTGCCAGGCCCCGGCGGTTACGCCGAACTGCAAGACGGCATCCAAATGGCCAGCCAAATGGCTTCGGCTTTCTTCGGATAAGGGGAGACTGAACCATGTGGCGACTTTGGCTGCTTTTTGATCCGCGTCGCGTGTTGATCGGGATTTTCGTTTTCCTGTTCACGCTCGCGCTGCTGATCCATTTCATCCTGCTCAGCACGGATCGGTTCAACTGGATCGAAGGTCCCGGCGCTTCGGCCCCGGCCGCGATTCAATTGTCCGTGACGCCGCCGGCGGCGCCTCTCTAAGGGGCGTCATCGGTTGCTGGAGCGACGATGAAGAGCGGTGGGCGCGATCGGACCGGAACGGTCGCGCCCGCCCTCTAATCGGATCCCAAGAAGAAACGTCGCCTGGAGCGACGGCGCCGCATCGTTCGTGGCGGAGGACACTCAAATGGCGCTTCTGAGCTTTGAGAGAAAATACCGCGTACGCGGCGGAACGCTGATCGGCGGCGATTTGTTCGACTTTTGGGTCGGGCCTTTTTATGTCGGCTTCTTCGGCGTCACGACCGCGTTCTTCGCAGCGCTGGGCACGGCGCTCATCATCTACAGCGCAGCCCTCGGCCCGACATGGAATGTCTGGCTGATCAGCGTGAACCCGCCGCCGGCGAGTTACGGCCTGGGGCTTGCGCCGCTGAAAGACGGCGGATTCTGGCAGATCATCACCATTTGCGCGACCGGGGCGTTCGTCTCCTGGGCGCTGCGGGAGGTGGAGATCGCGCGCAAGCTCGGCATCGGGCTGCACGTGCCGGTGGCGTTCGGGTTTGCGATCCTGGCCTATGTCACGCTTGTCGTGTTTCGGCCGGTTCTGCTGGGCGCCTGGAACAACGGCTTTCCGTACGGCATCTTCAGCCACTTGGATTGGGTGTCGAACACCGGCTACCAATACCTGAACTTCCACTACAATCCCGCGCACATGATCGCGATCACGTTCTTCTTCACGACGTGTTTCGCGCTGGCGCTGCACGGCTCGCTCGTGCTGTCCGCGACCAATCCGGGCAAGGGCGAAGAGGTCAAGTCTCCAGAATATGAAGACACCTTCTTCCGCGACATTCTCGGCTATTCGATCGGCACGCTCGGCATTCACCGCCTCGGCCTGTTCCTCGCGCTCGCCGCGGTCTTCTTCAGCGCCGTCTGCATGATCATCAGCGGTCCGGTGTGGACACTCGGCTGGCCCGAGTGGTGGAACTGGTGGCTCGATCTTCCAATCTGGGGCGCTTCGGGAGCTACGCCATGACCGCCTATCAAAACATTTTCACACAAGTGCAAGTGCGTGGGCCCATCGAGGCGGGCGTCGGCTTGCCTATAGGCGATCAGCCGCGCACGCGCGGGGCGGTGTTCTCGCGGCTGTTCGGCTGGATCGGCAACGCGCAATTGGGCCCGATCTATCTGGGCTGGACGGGCGTGGCGTCGCTGTTCTGCGGCTTCATCGCGATTGAGATCATCGGCCTCAATATGTGGGCGTCGGTGGGCTGGAATCCGATCGAGTTCATCCGGCAATTGCCGTGGCTGACGCTCGATCCGCCGCCGCCGGAGCAGGGCCTGAACATCATGCCGCCCTTGGCGCAAGGCGGCTGGTGGCTGATGGCGGGCTTCTTCCTCACGGCAGCGATCATCCTGTGGTGGGTGCGCACCTATACACGCGCGCGCGCGCTCGGCTTGGGCACGCATGTCGCGTGGGCGTTCGCGTCCGCGATTTTCCTCTATCTGGTGCTGGGCTTCATCCGCCCGATCCTGATGGGCTCGTGGAGCGAGGCGGTGCCGTTCGGCATTTTCTCGCACCTGGATTGGACGGGCGCGTTCTCGATCACCTACGGCAATCTGTTCTATAATCCGTTCCACGCGCTTTCGATCGCGTTCCTGTATGGCTCGGCCTTGCTGTTCGCCATGCACGGCGCGACGATCCTCGCGGTGAGCCGCTATGGCGGCGAGCGCGAGATCGAACAGATCACTGATCGCGGCACGGCTTCCGAGCGAGCGGCGCTGTTTTGGCGCTGGACGATGGGCTTCAACGCCTCGATGGAATCCATTCACCGTTGGGCGTGGTGGTTTGCAGTTCTGTGCACGCTGACAGGCGGCATCGGAATCCTGCTCACGGGAACGGCGGTCAACAATT
>CAZMRN010000102.1:0-7070 GCA_964568575.1 uncultured Caulobacteraceae bacterium | reverse complement strand
AGCCACGCGGCGCCCGCCCCCGCCAGCGCGCCGGCGATGACGATCGATTGCCACACCAGGCCCGCCGCCACCACCGCGGCCGCATCGGCGCCGAACGGCGTCATCAGGCCCGCAAGGCTCGCCTCGCGCACGCCCACCCCGCCGGCGCTGATCGGAACGGCGGCGATGATTTTCGACGTCGGCCAGGCGAAAAACCATGCGCCCGCCGGCGCCAGCGCGCCCGCCGCCTGGCCCATCGCGATATTGATCTGCACGAACGCCGCCTGCACCGCCATCGACAGCGCCAGGCACAGCGCCAGCTTGTCCGGCCGGCGCAGCAACGTCAGGCTTGCGCCGCCCAGCTTGTGCAGGATGGCGGAAAATTTTCCGCTTTCCGGCAAGGATTTCAACAGCCGCGGCAACAGCGCGCGCGACGCCGCCGCCGCTGCGACCGTGAGCAAGGCGATCGCGACGAGCCAAGGCGCCAGCGCCGAAGGCGCGCCGTCATGCGCGAGCGCGGCGAGACCCATCGCCGCCAGCAACGTCAAGCCCAGCGTGTCGATCAGCCGATCCGCGAGCGAACCCATCGCGAGGCCGGCGCGATCCTGGGAGCGGCGCGCCATCACGCCGGCGCGCACGACATCGCCGGTGGCCACGCCCGGCAGCGCGAGATTGGCCAGAAGGCCCGAGAAATGCGCGCGCAACGCTTCGCCGAAGCGCCCATGCGGATCGACGAGAATGCGCCATTTGTAGGCGGAAACCACATGCCCCGTGAGATAGAGCGCAAGCGCCGCCAGCCACAGGCCCGGCCCGACGCTGACCATCGCGCGCCACACCTGCAGCGGCGAAACCACCGCGAGCACGACGCCCAGCACGACCACGGACAACGCGAGCCGCGCCAGCGGTCCGAAGCGCGCGCGCTTGGGCGTGGGGGCCGCGTTGTCGCTCATGGCCGCAGATGCAGCCGCGCGATCATGTCGGCGATGAGGCCGAGGGACCAGATGATGAGCGCAGCGAGAAAGCCGAAGATCGCCGTCTCCGAGACGTTCAACAGCGTCAAGTCATAAAGCAGCTTGCCGAAGCCGAGCACGAACAGGATCGCGCCGAGCGGCAGGAAGATGCGCAAAGGCTGAAACAGCATCACGATGCGCAGCAGCAGCAGAATGAATGTAAAGAAGTGCTTGGCGCGGATCTTCGATTGCCCCACCCGGCGCCCGTAAGCGATCGGCATGTAATGCACGCGCAAATTCGAGCAGATCATGCACAGCGTGATCGTCGTGGTGAACGAGAACCCGTCGGGCAAGAGTCGCAGGAACGGCGTCAATTCACTGCGCCGAAACACGCGCAGGCCGGAATTGAGGTCGGGGATGTGCCGGTCGGCGAGGAAATCGGCGAGGCTGTTGAGCACCCATTTGGCGGGGCGCCGGATCACCGGCACATTGTTCATCGCCGCGCCGCGGTCGCCGACCACCATGTCGGCGTGACGCGCGATCTCGAGCATGCGGGGCAGCGCGTCGGGCGGGTAGGTGCCGTCGGCGTCGAGAATTGCGACAAAGTCGGATTGGCCCGCCCGGATGCCGGCTTTGAGGGCCGCGCCGTAGCCGAGGTTCACCGGCTGGTCGATCACCGTCGCGCCCGAGGCGCGGGCCTGCGTCAGGGTGGCGTCGGTAGAGCCGTCGTTCACCACGATGATGTCGTAGGCGAGGCCCAGGGGATCGAGCGCCCGGCGCACGGACTCAACCGTTGCGCGAACCGCCCCCTCCTCATTGAAGGCCGGGATCACCACCGACAGGTCGCTCAGGGGCGATCCCTGGAGATCGCTGCGTCCGCCGCCGGCGAGGTCGTGCGCCAAATCCGCCATCGGCATCGCCCGTTTCCACCACGCTTGTGCTGCATTGCAGCACGAGCAAGCCCCGCGCCACCTGATTAGGGGGGGAGCGACGCCCCAGCCAAGCGATTTTTAGGTCCGCGGCGCCGTTTTGAACCGAAACGCGGCCTGGCGCCCGCGACCGACCGCGCGCAATATTGACACTATTTGTGCCAATAACTATGGTGCAGCGTCGGTCGGCGCCGCGCCGACCGTCAGGAGGCCGCCGCGATGCAGGTCGTCAACGAAGTCTTTCCCAGCGACCCCGCCCAGATCCAGGCGCTCCTGAGCGAAGGCCCGCCCGGGCCGATCTTCATGGTCAATCTGCTCAAGTTCAAAGACCGGGCCGAATACGAGGACGGCCGCGCCTGCGATCTTTCGGGCCGCGACGCCTACATGATCTATGGCCGCGCCGTGGCGGCGCTCCTGCCCAAGTTCGGCGGCCGGGCGCTGTTCGCGGCGGACGTATCGTTCCTCTCCCTCGGCCGAGCGGAGGAGCTTTGGGACGAGGTCGCCATCGCGATGTATCCACGCCGCGGCGACATGGTGCGCATGTCCATGAGCGAAGAGTGGCGCGCCATCGCGGTGCATCGCAGCGCGGGATTGAAGGGACAACTTAATATCGAAACCGTGCTGCCGCAGGACGCCGCCAGCGGCGGCTGGTTCACCGCGCTGATGGACGCGGCGCAGACGCGATGAGCCTGCGCCGAGTCTTCTTCATCCTCGCGATCCTCGTTCTCGCGGCGGCGGGCGCGGCGTTCGCGTTTCAGCGCCCGATCGGCGAGAGGCTGTTTGCGCGCGCGGCGCACAGCGCCGTCGGCGTCGATCGCGCGGCGGCGCTGCCGGACGGGCTGCATGTCTATTTGTGCGGCACGGGATCGCCGTTTCCCGATCCGACGCGCGCAGGCCCGTGCGTCGGGGTGCTTGCGGGCCAGCGCGCCTTCATCATCGATGCAGGCTCCGGCAGCATGCGTGTGCTCGCGCGCATGGGTTTTCCGCTGCAGCGGCTCGAGCGCGTCTACCTTACGCATCTGCATTCCGATCACATCGACGGGCTCGGCGAAGCGATGCTGCAGGCCTGGGTCGGCGGCGCGCGCGCAGCGCCGCTGCCGATCGCAGGGCCTGCCGGAACAGCGGAGGTCGTCGCCGGCTTCAACCAAGTCTATCGCATCGACAGCACCTATCGCGTCGGTCACCACGGCGCCGCGATCGCCAATCCGAACGGCTATGGCGCGACGGCCGAAGAGATCGTCGCGCCGGAAGGCGCATCGCGCGCCGTCGTGCTGCGCGACGGCGATCTGACCATCACGGCGATCCTGGTCGGCCACGCGCCCGTCTCCCCGGCCTTCGGGTATCGCATCGATTACAGGGGCCGCTCGCTGGCGGTGAGCGGCGACACGATCCGCGCCGAGGCCTTCATCGCCGCCGCCGAGGGCGTCGATGTGATGCTGCACGACGCGCTGAGTCCCCGCCTGGTCGCCGCGATGGGCGCGGCCGCGGCCGCCAATGGCCAGCCGAACCTCGCGCAGATCATGACCGACATCCAGGATTACCACGCCTCGCCGGAAGACGCCGCGCGCGTCGCCGAAAGCGCCGGCGCCCGCACGCTGGTGCTGACGCATATCGTGCCGCCGCTGCCCCTGCCTTTCCTGCATGCGGCGTTTCTCGGCGATGCGCGCGCGCTTTATCGCGGCGATCTGCGAATCGGCGCCGACGGCGTGCTGATCAGCCTGCCGGCCGACAGCGACGCGATCACGTTTTCGCAGGCGCTGCGTTGACCCCGCGGGCGGCGCGCCCCAGATGAACGCCATGAAGCCGCCGAAACATTTGTCGCTGGTCGGCGGCGCGCCGGCGCCGGAAGCCGGCGATTCCCCAGACGGACGCCGCCAGCGCAGCGAACGCAGCCGCACACAGATCGTCGACGCCATGATGGAGCTTGTGCGCGCCGGCGACATGAACCCCAGCGCCGCGCGCGTGGCCGAACAGGCTGGCGTAAGCCTGCGCACGGTGTTCCGCCATTTCGAGGAGATGGACTCGCTCTATCGCGAAATGACGGCGCGGCTGGAGGAGGAGATCCTGCCCCTGGCGCTGAAGCCGTTCGAAGCGGCGGACTGGCGCGCGCGTCTCGGCGAACTCGTGACGCGCCGCGCGCAGATTTTCGAGATCATGTTGCCGTTCCGCGTCGCGGGCAATGTGCGGCGTTTCCAGTCCGATCATCTGATGGACGATTATCGCCGCGCGATCCTGATGGAGCGCGCGGCGCTGCAGGGCGTGTTGCCAAAGGCCGCGCTGGCCGACGCGCCGCGCGCCGCAGCGCTCGAAATCGCCACCGGCTTCCAGACCTGGCGGCGCCTCCGCCAGGACATGGGCCTGACGCCGACGCAGGCCGAAGCCGCGATGCGCTTTACGGTGGAGCGGCTGGTCGCGGATCTTTAGGCGCGCGCAAAGACGCCGCGAGGGCGATGGCTAGTAGCGGCAGCGCCGCCAGAGTCGCGTAAGCCTCCGGCGGCGGATCGCCGGCCGCCGCGCCCTTCCACAGCCACATGTTCGCCGCGTGCAGGCTGCGCTCAACGACGAGAAGCCCCAGCGCGAAGGACGTCAGCGCGCGCCACCGCAATCCGATCGCCGTCAGCATCGCGCCCCAGACGATTTGCGTCGCGCCAGCCCAGGCGAACAGACTGATGATGAGCGCGCGCCGGTCGCCAAAGTCGCGCCCGGCGATGACTCCTGCGCCGCCGTCCGGCAGCGCGTAATGCAGCAGGCCCGGCGCGATCGTCAGCGCCCCGACGAACGCAAGAAACCAAGCCGCCGCGGGCGCGCCCCGATAGTCGCGCAGCGACGACGCGGACATGTCAATTCGGCCAGAACACGATCTCGTCGCCGGCTTGCGTGCGTTGCGACAGATCGCGATCGACATTGACCGGCATCTCCACCGTGTGCGGATAGAGCGGCGCGCGGGCCCCTTCTTCGTGCGCGGCGATCAGCGCCTGCAGCGCGGCGACCCGCTCGGGATGGCGCGCCGCCAGATTGTTCCGCTCGCCGGGATCGTTTGCGAGATTGAACAACCACACGCGGCGCGGGTTTTCGGACGTCTGCAGCTTCCAATCGCCCTGACGCACGGCGCGATAATGGGCGCTGCGCCAGAACAGCGCGTCGTGCGGCGGCGCTTGGGTGCGCCCGGCGGCGAGCGGCAGAAGATCGGCGCCGTCGATCGGACGATCGGCCGGCGGCGCGGCGCCCGCGGCGCTGGCGAAGGTCGGCATCAGATCGATATGCGCAGCCGGCGCGGCGATCCGTGCGCCGGCGGGAATCTGCGCCGGCCAGCTGATGAACATCGGCACGCGGATGCCGCCTTCGAACAGCGTCGCCTTCCAGCCGCGCAAGGGCGCGTTGATGTCGCTCAAGCCGATATAGCCGGCGCCGCCATTGTCGCTGGAGAACACGACCAGCGTGTTCTGCGACAGCCCGTGCGCGTCGAGCGCGTCGAGGATGCGCCCCACGCTGCGATCGAGCGCGCGCACCATCGCGGCGTAGACGCGCAGACGATGCGGCTCGATATCGCCGACCGCCTCGTAATCCTCGCGCGTCGACTGCAGAGGCGAATGCACGCCCCAATGCGCGAGATAGAGGAAGAACGGCCGATTGCGGTTCGCCTCGATCGCGCGCACGGCCTCGTCGGTCCAATAATCGGTCAAATAGCCCCGCGGCGCGAAAGGCGGGCCGTCATTGAAGCTGTTGGCGAATTGCATGCGCGCCCACAGGAAGCGGTCGATCGGATCGAAATCGAGCTTGGCGGAGACGCCGCGCGGATCGCCGTCCGGCAGATAGAGCGCGCTCGCCATGTTGAGGCTTTCGTCGAAGCCTTGCGCGCGCGGGCCGAATTCCGGGCCGCCGCCGAGATGCCACTTGCCGATGTGGATCGTGTGATAGCCGCGGGCGCGCAGCACTTCGGCGATGGTGATCTCGGAACCAGGCAAGCCTTGCGCATCGAAGGGCGGCGCGTCGCGATCGCGCGCCGTGTTCAGCACGCCCGGCGGCAGCCCGGACCGTTCCGGATCGGCGAACATCGAGACCATGCGCGCCATGCCGGCCGGGGTGGGCGTGAATTCGAAGCCCGTGCGTGTGGGATAACGGCCGGTGAGCAGCATGGCGCGCGACGGCGCGCACGTCGCCGACCCGGAATAGGCCTGCGTGAACACGGCGCCGCGCGCGGCCAGCCGATCGATATTGGGCGTCGGCACGCGCCCGCCGGCGACGCCGCCGCCGAACGTGGTGATGTCGTTGAAGCCGAGATCGTCGGCGAGAATGAACACGATGTTGGGCGCGCGCGCCTCTGGCGGCGCCGCTGCTTGCGCGGGCCCTTGCGCCCAGGCGATCTCCTGCGTCTCCGCCACATCGAGCCGACCGGCGTTGGTGACGGCGAACAAGATCAGGTCCTTGCGGAACAGCCACGCCGCCGCGCCAAGGCCGATGAGCAGCGCGGCAGCCGCAATCAGGATCGTTCGCGTCATCGCAAGCCCCCTCTTCGCTCACCCGATCAGGATTTCACAGCCGGTTCCGGCGAGGCAATCGCGCACCGCGGCCTGCTCTGCGGGCGCGAGCGCTGAAAATTCCTCGCGGATCCACATCAGACATTTCGCTTGATAGGGAAATGTCGGCTGCGTCCACGGCCGGCCGTCGATCTCGGCTTCGACCTCTTTGGCGCCGTCTTGCACGGCGCGCGCATTGGCGATGAGGAAAGGCGCATAGACGCGGCCGATCTCGCTCAACAACGGCGCGAGCGCGGCGCGCATGTCGGCCGCGCTGCGCCAATCAGAGTCTTGCGGATCGAGGCCGGACAAATCCTCCACCCGGTCGAGCCAGGCGCGCACGCGCGGCGCGGCGGCGGCGGCGATGGCGGCGGATGTCGGCTCCACGATCGCCAATTGCGTCAATTGCCCATAGAGCGCGAAATCCGCCGTCGCCGGGCGCGCGCCCAGCACATAGCCGCGCTGCGCCAGCAAATCTTCAAGCACGCCGAGCAGCCTGCGATAACTGTCCTCGATGGTTTGCGCAGTGACGGCGTTCGAGCCGACGACGTAAAGCCGATCGATTTGGCGCTGCGCGATGGCGCCGGCGAGGCGCGCGGCGTCGTCAGCCGGCGCGGTGGGCATCGCCCAATAGATCAAGAGCGGCGCGGCGTTGCGCGCATCGGCCTCATGCGCCCAGCGGAAATGGAACATCG
>CAZMRN010000101.1:0-7102 GCA_964568575.1 uncultured Caulobacteraceae bacterium | reverse complement strand
CCTGCGCCAGCGCTGAAGGGCTGAACCTGCCGGAGATCGAAGCGCACGCTTTTGATCTGGAGCGCATTCCGTTCGAAAACGATTCCGGCTTCCACACGACGCCGGATTACGTCGCCCGATCGACCGTCATCCGCACGCGCGAGGACGCCGACGCCTGGATGACGCGGCTCGAGGCGTTGCCGGCCTATATCGACGCCCACATCGCCAATGCGCGCCGCGGCGTCGCTGACGGATTCACGCAGCCGGAGGTCGTGGTCGTGCGCGTGATCGCGACGGCGCGCGTATACGCCGGCCAATCGGCGCAGGAGAGCGTGTTGCTGCGCCCGTTTGCGACGACGCAGTCCGGGCTCGATGCTGCGGCCTTGGCCGCCTATCGCACCCGCGCGGAAGCGCTGTATGCGGGCGCGATCCAGCCCGCCTTTCAACGCTTCGCCGCGTTTCTGGAGCAGGATTATCTGCCGGCCGCGCGCCCGGCGCTGGCCTGGCGCACCCTGCCCGGCGGCGCGGACTCGTATCGCTTCCTCGTGCGCCAGCACACCACCACCGACATGACGCCCGACGCCATTCACGCGCTGGGTCAAGCGGAGGTCGCGCGCATTCGCGGTCAGATGGATGCGATCATCGCGGAGATCGGCTTTTCCGGCGATTTCGCCGCCTTCCTCGCGCATCTTCGCAGCGATCCGCGCTTCTATGCGCGCACGCCGGAGGAGCTGCTCGAAAAAGCCAGCGAGATCGCCAAGCGCGCCGACGATCGCCTGCCGCAATTGTTCGCCACGCTGCCGCGCCTGCCCTATGGCGTCCGCCCGGTGCCGGCCGAAATCGCGGAAGGCTACACCACAGGGCGCTATTTCCCCGGCAGCCCGCAACTGGGCCTCGCGGGCGGCTACATGGTGAACACGTCGCGGCTCGATCAGCGCGCGCTCTACGAATTGCCGGCGCTCACGCTGCACGAAGCGGTTCCCGGCCACCATCTGCAGATCGCGCTGGCGCAGGAATTGACGGGCGCGCCGTATTTCCGTCGCCAATTGGGCGTGACCGCCTTCGTCGAAGGCTGGGGCCTTTACGCGGAATCGCTCGGCGAAGACATGGGCATCTATCGCACGCCGTACGAACGCTTCGGGCGCTTGTCGTACGAGATGTGGCGCGCGTGCCGCCTCGTCGCCGACACCGGCCTGCATTGGCTCGGCTGGAGCCTTGCGGAAGCGCGACGCTGCTTCGACGAAAACTCCGCGCTTTCGCCGCACAACATCACCACCGAGCTTGAGCGCTACGTCTCCTGGCCGGGCCAGGCGTTGGCCTACAAGATCGGCGAGCTGCGCCTGCAGGGCTTGCGCCGCGACGCGCAAACGCGCCTCGGCGAGCGCTTCGACATCCGCGCCTTCCATGACGTCGTGCTCGGCGCCGGCGCCTTGCCGCTCGACGTGCTGGAAGGCCGCGTGCGCGCCTGGATGGACGCGCAAGCCGCGGCGCCGTAAGCGCGCAGGGCCCAAGCGCGCACGGTGGCGCGGAGGAGTGCGGCGATGAACGGCAATCTGCTCGCGCGCATCGCCAAGCTGGCGGCGCTGTTTTGCTTTCTGCTGCCCTGGGTGACGGTGTCGTGCTCGGGCAACGAGATCGCCAGCGCGACCGGCGTTCAGCTGATGACCGGCGACGTGCAGCCCAATCCCGCCCTTGCGGACATGGCGCGCGCCTCCGGCGATGAAACGCAATCGAACGCCGACCCGAACGCCTTCGTCATCGCCGCCTTCGCCGCGATCGCGCTCGGCCTGCTCGTGAGCGCCTTTCTGCGCGGGCGCGCGGCGGCGGGCGCGCTGTTGGCGAGCAGCCTGCTGGCGATGGGCTTGAGCTATTACAGCATCCAGACCGTGCGCGACACCATGACCGACCGCGCATCCCGCGCGCAGGACGCGGCGAACGATTTCGCCCGCGCCGTCGCCGGCGCCGTGCGGGTGGAGGAACAGGAAGGCCTGTGGGCCACGCTGTTCGCGCTCGCGCTCGCCAGCGTGTTCGCGCTGATCGGCCTCACCGCTTCGGGATCAGCGCCCAATAATCGAAATCAAGAATGACCGCGCGGTCGAACACGCCCTCTTCGTTCTTGTAGGGGAATGCGGCGCAGGGCTGATCCTTCGTTGCGACCAAACGCAGCCGCAGCGCTCCCGCGGCGCCGAGATCGGCGACGTCAAGCACTTCCGACCAGGCGTAGATCGTATCGCCCGCGAACAGCGGATTGACGTGCTGGCCGGCGTTGATCGCCAGGATATAGGCCGCATTCGCCAGCCCGTTGAACGCCAGCGCCCGCGCGATCGAGATCGCCACGCCGCCATAGACCAGCCGCCGGCCGAAGCGGGTGTCTTTTTGCGCATGGGCGTCGAAATGCACCTTGGCGGTGTTCTGCACCATGCGCGTGGCCATCTGGTGCTCGGCTTCCTGCAGCGTCATGCCGTCGACATGATCGATGCGCTCGCCGACGACATAATCCTGAAACGCCCAACGCTGGCCCGCCATCGCCCAATCATAATCGTCGAAGGCGAGCGTTTCGGGGATCGACAAGTCAGACGCCGCCACCGCTTTCGCCAGCTTCGGCGTCACCGGCTCCGGCGCCGGCGCGTTCGGATCGCGCTTGTTGACCATCACCCAGCGCACGAACGTCGCCACCGCATCGCCCATCTGGTTGAAGCCGGTGGTGCGCACATAGACGAGGCCGGTCTGGCCGTTGGAGTTCTGCTTTAGTCCGATGACCTTCGACGTCGCGTGCAGCGTGTCGCCGGCATAGACCGGGCGCAGAAAACGCCCCTCCGCGTAGCCGAGATTGGCGACGGCGTTGAGCGAGATGTCGGGAACGGATTTGCCGAACACGGTGTGGAACACCAGCAGCGGATCGACCGGCGCCTGCGGCAGGCCGAGATCTTGCGCGAACGCATCGGAGGAGAACAGCGCATAACGCGAGCCCGTCAGCGCGGTGTAGAGCGCGACGTCGCCGTCGGTCAGCGTCTTGGGCGTGGGATGCGCGATCTCCTGACCGACGGTGAAATCTTCGAAGAAGTTTCCGCGATACGATTTCATAAGTCTTCCTCTTGCGCGCGCGGCGCCTGGTTTTCTCAGACCGCCATCGCAGCGATCGCTTCGGCGATGGCGACGGTGCGCCGCGCCTGTTCGAGGTGCAGCAATTCCGTCATCTTGCCGTTCACCTTCAACACGCCCTTGCCGGCATTCTCCGGCGCCGCGAACGCCGCGATCACGTCGCGCGCCTGGGCCACATCCTCCGCGCTCGGCGAGAAGATTTCGTTGCATGGCGCGATCTGCGACGGGTGGATCAAGGTTTTCCCGTCGAAGCCCAAAGCCAGGCCCTGCCTGCAGATGTCGGCGAAGCCGTCCTCGTTCTGGATGTCGTTATACACGCCGTCGATCACCGTCAGCCCGAACGCGCGCGCGGCCGCAACCGACAGCGACAACGCCGCCAGAAACGGCAGGCGGTCGGGCGTTTGCACAAGCCGCATCTCTTTGGCCAGATCGTTCGTGCCCATCACGAACGCGGCGAGCCTGGTCTGGCGCGCGGCGGCGGCGATCTCCTTGATGTTGAGGATGGCGAGCGGCGTTTCGATCATGATCCACAGCGCCACGTCGGCCGGCGCCTGGGAGAGCACGTCGTCGGCCTTGCGCACGTCCTCGGCGCTGTCGATTTTCGGCACGAGCACCCCGGCTGGCCGCGCGCGTGCGGCCATCTGGATGTCCTCGAAGCCCCACGGCGTGGTCAGCGCATTGGCGCGCACGATGATTTCCCGCGGCCCATAGCCCCCCTCCGCCAGCACCCGGGCCACCACGTCGCGCGCCTCGGGCTTGGCCTCCGGCGCGACCGAATCCTCAAGATCGAAGATCAGCGCGTCGGCGGGCAGGCTCTTGGCCTTCTCCAACGCCTTGGGGTTTGCGCCGGGCATGTAGAGGCAGGAGCGGCGCGGGCGCGGCGCGGCGGGTGCGGCCATCATCGGGGGGGGGGTCCTCGCTTGCAAGGGGTGCGGCGTCGCGCGACCATGTTGCGACGCAATAAGGCAGGGGCATGAAAACCGTCCTGACGATCTCTTCGCAAGTGGCGGGAGCGCTTGTGGGCAATTCGGTCGCGGTTCAGGCCTATCAGCGGCTCGGCGTCGGGGTGATCGCACTGCCCACGACGCTGCTCGGAATCCGGCCCGATCGCGGCGCGCCGGGCGGCGGGCCGATCGCCCCGGAAACGCTGCGCAGCATGATCGAGGCGCTGGAGGCCGATGGCCGGCTGGCCGGCGTCGATGCGGTGGTCTCCGGCTATCTCGCCCTGCCCGAGCACGCCGCCCTCATCCTCGACCTCGTCGACCGCGTGAAGGCCGCCAGCCCCGCGGCGGTTTATGTGTGCGATCCGGTGATGGGCGACGGCGCGCCCTATGTGAAACCCGACATCGCGCAGGCGATCTGCGAGACGCTGGCGCCGCGCGCCGATTGGCTTGCGCCGAACGCCTGGGAGATGAGCCAGATCGCGGGCAAGCCGGAAACCGATCTCGACGCGATGCGCGCCGCCGCGCGCCGCTTCGGCAAGCCGGCGCTGATCTCCTCGATCCCGACTGCTGCGGGCTTGGGCGTGCTCTACGCCGCGCAATCGGGCGATTGGATATGCGAAACCCAGCGCCTGCCGGTTGCGCCGAAGGGCACGGGCGATCTGTTGACCGCCTTGTTCGTCGCCCGCCGCGTGCGCGGCGAGGGCGCGGCGGTGTCGCTGGAGGCGTCGGTCGGCGCAGTGCACGACGTCATCGTGCGCTCGATCGCGGCCGGGCTCGACGATCTGGCGCTGCCGGAGGCGCACGATCTGCTCGCGGAGCCGGAAACCTGGCCCGCAGCGCAAGCGCTGGGCCGCTGAGATGGACGTCTACGCCATCTCCGTGGACCTGAAGGAAGGCGCGAGCGACGCCGCCTTCGCCGACGCGCTGAGCCGGTTCCTCGACGCGCTGAAACGCGAAGGCAAGATCGAGGGCTGGCGCCTGCTGCGCCGCAAGCTCGGTTTCGGCTTTCACGGCTTGGGCGAATTCCAGGTGCTGATCGAAACGCGCGACTTGGCGCAGCTCGACGCCGCGTTCGCCATGGCCGCCACGCGCAGCGGCGCCATGGAGACCCTGCATTTCGGCGCCAACGGCCTGGTGAAGAATTTCCAGGCCGCGCTCTATCGCGATTTCCCGGACGCCGTGCGCGTGCGCGGCGAGGAGAAATTCTGATGCCCATTGTCTCCGGCCATGTCGAACCCGGTTTCGAGCGCGTGCGCGACGTGTTCGCCGCGCAGGTCGCGCGAGGCGTCGAATTGGGCGCCGGCTTCGCGGCGGTGCTGCGCGGGGCCGTCGTGGTCGATCTGATCGGCGGCTGGGCCGACCGCGCGCAAACGATCCCCTGGTCGCCCGCGACGCTGACGCCGGTCTATTCCACCACCAAGCCGATCGCGGCGCTCGTGCTCGCGCTGCTCGTCGATCGCGGCGCGCTGGCGTGGGACCAGCCGGTCGCCGCGGTCTGGCCGGAATTTGCCGCGCACGGCAAGGATCGCGTCACGATCGCCGAGGCGCTGTCGCACCAAGCAGGCGTGCCCGGTTTTCTAGAGCCGATTGATCCGGCGCTCTGGCTCGATCCGCCGGCGCTCGCTGCCGCGCTTGCGGCTGTCGAGCCGCTGTGGCCGCCGGGCGAAGCGCACGGCTATCATCCGCTGACCTATGGCTACATCGCCGGCGAACTCGTGCGGCGCGCGACCGGGCGCAGCCTCGGCGCGATCCTGCGCGAGGATGTTTGCGCGCCGCACGGGATCGATTTCTGGATCGGCCTGCCGGACGCGCACCATGCGCGCTGCGCCGACATCGCCCGGCCGAAGGACTTGCCGGAGCTCGGCCCGCTCAACGACGCCAAGCGCGCGGCGTTCCTGACGCGCTGGGCGGCGCCCGATCGCGGCGGCGCCGTCTGGCGGCGCGTGGAGATTCCTTCGGCGAACGGCCACGGAACCGCGTTGTCGGTCGCGCAACTCTATGGCGTTTTAAATCACGGTCGCTTCGGCGAAGCGCAAATCCTGTCTGACGCCGCAATCGCGGCGCTGCATGCGCGCCGGGCCGAGGGCGACGATCTCGTGCTGCCGTTCCGCATCGATTGGCGCACTGGCGCCATGGGCAATTCCAATGGCTTTTACGGCCCGAACCCGAACGCGCTCGGCCATTCCGGCTGGGGCGGCTCGTGCGGCCTGGCCGACGCCGACGCAGACCTTTCCGCGGCCTATGTGATGAACAGGCAATCGAACCATTTGCTGGGCGACCCGCGCGCACGCGCCCTGATCGATGCGCTTTATGCATGCATGTGACGCGCCGCCGCGTGCGCATCGGCGCGCTCGCCGCCGCCGCGGCGACGCTCGCTGCGATGCTGACGCAGGTGTTCGGCGTGAAGGATGCGGCGTTGGCCAACGGGCAGGCGGTGTTCGGCGATTATCTGGCGTTCTGGAGCGCAGGCCGTCTCGCGCTTGAAGGCGCGGCCGCGCAGGTTCACGACGCTGCAGCGCTGGCGCGCATGCATCGCCTCGGCGCGCCGGGCGCAGATGTTCTCTATCTGTGGAACCATCCGCCGACCTTCCTGCTCGTCATGGCGGCCTTCGCCGGTGCGCCCTATCTGATTTCGGCGGCCGCGTTCCTGGCGGTCGGCGCAGCCATCTATCTCGCCGGCGCGCGTGCGGTCAGCGCCGATCGCGACGCGCTTTTGTTGGCGTGCTGCATGCCTGCGGCGCTCTTGCATTTCGGCAGCGCGCAGACCGGGCTTCTCACCGCAGGCCTGACGGCGCTGGCGCTGGCCTGGCGGGATCGGCGGCCGATCGCGGCCGGCGCGTGCATCGCTCTGCTGGCGATCAAGCCGCATCTGGCGGTTATGTGGCCGTTCTTGCTGTTGGTCGAAGGGCGCGGGCGCGCCTTCGCCGCCGCCGCAGCATTCACCGTGGCGTTCGTGGCCGCCGGCGCGTTCGCCTTCGGCCACGAGGCTTATCTCCGCTTCTTCGACAATCTGGCGAGCGCCCAGGCCTTGATCGACCGCCAGCGCGTGCCGGCGCAAACCGCCGCCAGCCTCTATG
>CAZMRN010000100.1:0-7162 GCA_964568575.1 uncultured Caulobacteraceae bacterium | reverse complement strand
AGCGCTTCGCGCTCGAGCTTAATCTCGCCGCGCTGCGCGAGGCGGCGCGCCAGATCCGCCTGCGCGCCCTGGGCGGCGTCATCGCCATCGATTTCGTGTCCATGCGGCATCGCGCGAGCCAATCGGCGCTCGACCTCGCCGCGCGCGACGCCTTCGGCGCCGATCCCTGGGGCGTGCAGCTCGCGCGGCTGTCGCGCTTCGGCGTGCTGGAGGCGAGCCGTGGGCAATTGCATACGCCGCTGCACGAATGTCACATCCATGCCCACGCCCCGGCCCGAAACGCCCGAAACCGTCGCGCTGCAGATGTTTCGCGCCATCGAACGCGAAGCCCGCGCCGCCGGCGGGCGACGCATCGCCGCCGCCGTCGCGCCGGAGGTCAAGGCGTGGCTCGACCTCGCCGACATTCCCTGGCGCACCGCGCTCGACGACCGCATCGGTCCGCGCTGGACGATCGAGGCCGCGCCCGGCGCCCCGCGCGAGCGCATCGACGTGCGGGCGCTGTGATCCTATCTGTGTGCGATGCCGCAAGCCGTCTGTCCGATCTGCCGCAAGCCTGCCGATGCGAAACTGCGCCCGTTCTGTTCGAAGCGCTGCGCCGATGTCGATTTAGGCCGTTGGTTCAACGGCTCTTATAGCATCGCCGTGGTGGAGGAGGACGGCGGCGGGATGGATTCGCCCAGAGCAGAGCGCGGAACCGAGCGCGACGAACGCTGACGCGCGCGTCATCGCCGCGCGCGCCTAGTCTTCCTCGGCCTCTTCTTCGTCCTCGCGCCGGCGCACGCCCTTGCCGAGGCCGATCTGCTTGGCGAATTCGGAGCGCTTGGCCGCATAGGCCGGCGCGACCATGGGATAATCGGCCGGAAGGCCCCATTTCTTGCGGTATTCGTCGGGCGACATGCCGTAGGTGGAGCGCAGATAGCGCTTGAGCATTTTCAGTTTTTTGCCGTCTTCCAGGCACACGATGTGATCATTGTGCACCGAGCGGTTGATCGGAACGGCGGGTTTCGGCCGCTCCGGCGGGCGCTCGACGGCCGGGCTCTGCAGGCCGCGCACCGCGTCATGCACCGTGCGCAACAGCGCGGGCAGGGCGTCGGCGTCGATCTTGTTGTTGGACACGAAGGCGGCCACGATCTCCACCGCAAGCGGCAGCGAATCGACGGATTCGTCCTCCTGATCCTCCCCTTCGCCCGCCATGCGCCGCCCTGTTATGGTTTCGCGATCGACCACAGGCGCTAAGCATTACCGTGATTTTCTGCACCTGTGCAAGTATTCCGCTGTAGAATCAAGCATAGCCAAACTTGCCTCAAGTCCCGGTCAAGGCCATGTGCGGCAGCGACGACTTTGCGTCTTGGCGCGCGCCGCAATATCGTCCATCCCGCCCGCGCAGATCCGCCCCCAAAGGAACGCTCATGAGCTCGCAGAACGCCCGCACCGCCGATCGCGCCGACGGCTTTTTCACCGCCGCTCTCGCCGGCGCTGATCCCGAATTGGCTGCAGCGATCGCCGAAGAAACGGCGCGCCAGCGCCGGCAGATTGAATTGATCGCTTCGGAGAACATCGTCTCGCGCGCCGTGCTGGAGGCGCAGGGGTCCGTGCTCACCAACAAATACGCCGAAGGCTATCCGGGCCGGCGCTATTATGGCGGCTGCGAGTTCGTCGACGTCGCTGAAAACCTCGCCATCGCCCGCGCGAAGCGCCTGTTCGATTGCGCGTTCGCCAATGTGCAGCCGCATTCCGGCGCGCAGGCCAATCAGGCTGTATTCCTCGCGCTGCTGCAGCCGGGCGATACGTTCCTCGGCATGGACCTCGCCGCAGGCGGGCATTTGACGCACGGCGCGCCGGCGAACCAATCGGGAAAATGGTTTCGCCCGGTGTCGTACGGCGTGCGGCGCGACGATCATCTGATCGATTATGACGAGGTCGCCGCGATCGCCGAACGCGAACGCCCGAAGCTCATCATCGCCGGCGGCTCGGCCTATTCGCGTGCGATCGATTTCAAGCGCTTCCGCGCGATCGCGGATTCCATCGGCGCGTATCTCATGGTCGACATGGCGCACTATGCCGGCCTGATCGCGGCGGGCGTCTATCCGTCGCCCTTGCCGCATGCGCACGTGGTGACGACGACGACGCACAAGACCTTGCGCGGGCCGCGCGGCGGCATGGTGCTCTCGAACGATGAAGAGATCGGCAAGAAGATCAATTCCGCAGTGTTTCCCGGCCTTCAGGGCGGGCCGCTGATGCATGTGATCGCGGCCAAGGCGGTGGCGTTCCATGAAGCGCTGCAGCCGGAGTTCAAGCTCTATGCGCGGCGCGTGATCGACAATGCGCGCGCGCTGGCGGATCGTCTGGTCGAGAACGGCCTGGCGGTGGTGTCGGGCGGCACCGACAGCCATCTCGCGCTCATCGATCTGCGCCCCAAGGGCGTCACCGGCAAAGCCGCCGAAGCGAGCCTCGAGCGCGCGCTCATCACCTGCAACAAGAACGGCATCCCCTACGATCCCGCCAAGCCGATGGTGACGTCGGGCATCCGCGTCGGCTCGCCGGCCTGCACCACGCGCGGCTTCGGCCCGGCCGAATTCCGCCTCGTCGCCGACCTGATGGTCGAAGTGCTCGACGGGCTGGCCAAATCCAATGGCGACAACGGCGCAACCGAAGCCGCGGTCGCTGCGAAGGTGGAGCAATTGACGGCGCGGTTTCCGATTTATTGAGGCGAACACGGCAGTAGGGAGTAGGCAGTAGGGAGTAGTGCGTAGTCCAACGCGCCGCCGTATCCACGCGCCAGATCTTATTTCCTTGAAATAGGCGCTATTCACTACTGCCCACTGACGACTGCCTACTCCCATCGAGCGAAGCGAGCCCATGCGCTGTCCCTTCTGCCAGAACGAAGACACCCAGGTGGAAGACAGCCGTCCCACCGAGGACGGCGCGTGCATTCGCAGACGTAGGCTGTGCGGCCAGTGCGGGGCGCGTTTCACCACGTTCGAGCGCGTGCAATTGCGCGAGCTGGTCGTGGTCAAGCGCTCCGGCCGGCGCGAGCCGTTCGAGCGCGAGAAGCTCGAGCGCTCGCTGCTGATCTCGCTGCGCAAGCGCCCGATCGGGCAGGAGCAGGTCGAGCAATTCGTCTCCGGCATCGTGCGCCGCCTGGAGAACGAAGGCGAAAACGAGATCGCCTCCGAGACCATCGGCGAAATGGTGATGGAGGCTTTGGCCAATCTCGATCCTGTCGCTTATGTGCGCTACGCGTCGGTCTATCGGGATTTCACCGAGACCAAGGATTTCGCCGCCATCCTCGACGATCCGCGTTTGGGCGATCTGCGTCCGGGCGAGCCGAAGAAGTGAACCGGCCGACGGTCACGCTGAAGCTGGCCACGAGCCTCGACGGCCGCATCGCCACCGCCTCGGGCGAAAGCAAATGGATCACGGACGAGGCCGCGCGCGCGCACGTTCATCGCCTGCGCGCAGCGCACGATGCGGTGCTGATCGGCGTCGGCACCGCGCTCGCCGACGATCCCGAACTCACCGCGCGCACCGATCCCATGCCGCAGCGCCAACCGGTGCGCGTCGTGTTCGACAGCGCCGCGCGGGTGTCGCCGACAAGCCGCCTTGTGCGCACGATCGGGGCTGGCCCCGTGGCGGTGTGCGCCGCCGCCGGCGCCGATCCCGCGCGCATCGCGGCGTTGCAGGCGCAAGGCGTTGCGGTCGAGCGGCTTGAAGCGCCCGGCCGCATCGACATCGACGAGGCGCTGTCGCGGCTGGCTGCGCGCTTTCGCGTGACGCGTGCATTCGTGGAAGGCGGCGGGCGCCTCGCGGCTGCGTTCGTGAAGGCCGATCGGATCGATCGGATCGAGTGGTTTCGCGCGCCGATCCTGCTCGGCGGCGACGGCGTTCCCGCGCTCGGCGATCTGGGTTTGTCGGCGCTGGCTGCTGCGCCGCGCTTTCGGAGGGTTGCAGTTCGCGACGGAGAGCGCGATCTTTGGGAAACCTACGAAAGAGCGCTTTGATGTTTACAGGCATTGTCACTGCGGTCGGCGAGATCGCGCGCATCGCCCCGACGAATGCGGTGACGCGCATCGAGGTGCGCTCGCCCTATGATCCCGCCACCGTCGATATCGGCGCCTCGATCAGCCATGCCGGCGTATGCCTCACCGTGATCGAACGCCGCCGCGCCAGCGACGGCATGGTCCATGTCGTCGAGGCGGTGCCGGAAACGCTGCAGAAAACCACGCTCGGCGCGCTCAAGAGCGGGGCGGCGATCAATCTCGAACGCGCGCTCAAGCTGGGCGACGAATTGGGCGGGCATATCGTGGCCGGTCATGTCGACGGCGTCGGCGCGGTGCGCCGGATCGAAGAGGACGGCGGCTCTTGGCGCATGCTGATCGGCGCGCCGGCGCCGCTGATGCGTTATTTCGCGCAAAAGGGGAGCGTGACGGTCGACGGCGTCTCCTTGACCATCACCCATGTGGAGGACGACGCCTTCGGCGTGGCGATCATCCCGCATACGCTGCAGGCGACGACGCTGGGGGAATTGGGCGAAGGCGATGCGGTCAATCTCGAGGTCGATACGGTGGCGCGCTATGTGGAGCGCATGATGAGCCTGCAGCAGAAGGCCTGCGCATGAGCGGCGCGCCCCAAGCCCCCCGCCATCCGCTCGACGATCTGCGCCGCGCGATCTCGCCGACGGAGGAGATCATCGAAGAGGCGCGCCAGGGCCGCATGTTCATCCTTGTCGACGCCGAAGATCGTGAGAACGAAGGCGATCTCGTTATTCCCGCGCAATTCGCCACCCCGGAGAAGGTGAATTTCATGGCGCGCTTCGGGCGCGGCCTGATTTGCCTCGCGATGACGGGCGCGCGCACGCGCGCGCTCGGCCTGCAGCCCATGGCGCCGCGCAACGAAACCCGCCACCGCACCGCGTTCACCGTGTCGATCGAGGCGCGGGAAGGCATCTCCACCGGCATCTCCGCCCATGACCGCGCCCACACCATCGCCGTCGCCATCGATCCCACCAAGGCCGCCGCCGACATCACTTCCCCCGGCCACGTGTTTCCGCTGGAGGCGCGCGACGGCGGCGTGCTCGTGCGCGCCGGCCATACCGAAGCCAGCGTCGACATCGCGCGTCTCGCGGGCCTGATCCCCGCGGCGGTGATCTGCGAAATCATGAACGACGACGGCACGATGTCGCGCCTGCCGGAGCTGATCACCTTCGCGCAATTCCATGGGCTGAAGATCGGCACCATCGCCGATCTCATCGGCTATCGCCGGCTGCACGACCACATGATCGAGCGCGTGGCGGAGCGGCCGTTCCCGAGCCGTCATGGCGGCGATTTCCGCATCGTGGTGTTTCGCAACACGCTCGACGGGGCGGAATATCCCGCGCTGGTTAAGGGCGAGGTGCGGCCCGATCGGCCCACGCTGGTGCGCATGCACAGGCTCGACTTCGCATTCGATCTTCTCGGCGCGGCCAGCGACCGCACCGATCTGATCGAGCGCGCGCTCGGCGAGATCGCCCAGGAGGAGGGCGCAGGCGTTCTGGTTCTGCTGTGGGATCGCGATCCCGCGGCGCTGTCGAAGCGCTTCGCCGCCGACGCCCATGAGCGCGACCGCTCGATGATGCTGCGCGAATACGGCGTCGGCGCGCAGATCCTGCGCGAACTCGGCGTGCGTCAGATGGTGCTGTTGTCGGATAGCCCGCAGACTTTGGTGGGCCTGGAAGGCTATGGGCTGACGGTGGCGGGCTGGCGCAGCTTCAAGGCGACGAAAGGCGGATAGGGCATGCGGGCGGATCTCGATCTCAAGGCGTCGCATACCCCCGGCGCGCGGCTGCTGCTGGTGGCGGCGCCCTACTATCCCGCCGTCACCCAGGCGCTGATCGCCGGCGCAGCGAAGGCGATCGCCGCCGCCGACGCGACCTATGATCTGCTGCTGGCGCCGGGCGCGTTCGAAATCCCGCCGGCCATCGCGATGACGGCCAAGGCGAGGCCCGGCGCCTATGAAGGCTTCGTCGCGCTTGGTTGCGTCGTGCGCGGGGAGACCAGCCATTATGATTATGTCTGCGGCGAGAGCGCGCGCGCGCTGATGGATCTCGGCCTCAATCAGAGCCTCGCCATCGGCTACGGCATCCTCACCGTGGAAAACATCGAACAGGCCCAGGCGCGCAGCACGCCCGAGCGCAACAAGGGCGAGGAAGCCGCCGTCGCGTGCCTGGCGCTGATCGCGCTCAAGCGCGCCAATGCGGGCGGGCGATGAGCACGGCCGAGCTTGCGCGCGCGCGCGGCGTGGCGCGCTTGGCGGCGGTGCAGGCGCTCTATCAGATGGAGCAATCAGGAGCCACTCCGGCGGCCATGGTGGATGATTTCGATTCCGGGAAACTTCCGGTGGACGAAAGCGATCCTAGCACGGCGGAGGGGGATGGGGATTTGTTCCGCGTTCTCGTCGAAGGGGCGGTCGCGCAACAGGCCGTGATCGACGCGGCGATCTCGCGGCGGCTGTCGGAGGCCTGGCGGCTGGAGCGCATCGATGCGGTGGCGCGCGCGATCCTGCGCGCCGGCGTCACCGAATTGTACGCCCGCAAGGACATCCCCACGCCGGTGGTGATCGACGAATATGTCGAGATCGCGAAAGCGTTCTTCGGCGACGGCGCCGAAACCGGCTTCGTCAACGCCGCGCTCGACGCCTGCGCCAAAGACGTGCGCAGTGGATGAGGCCGACCTGATCGAAACGCTGTTCGCGCCGCTGGCGCGCGATCCCGGCGCGCGCGCCCTGCGCGACGACGCCGCGACCATCGAGGGCGCGTTCGTCGTCACCGCTGACGCTCTGGTCGAGGGGGTGCATTTCCTGCCCGACGATCCGTGCGACGCGATCGCGCGCAAGGCGCTGCGCGTGAACTTCTCCGATCTCGCGGCGAAGGGCGCCCAGCCCTTCGCGATCCTCCTCAGCCTGATGTGGCCGCACGCGCGCGGCGAACGCGACCTGGCGCTGTTCGCCGCCGGCCTCGGCGCCGATCTCGAGGCGTATGGCGCAACCTTGCTCGGCGGCGACACCACCGCCACGCCGGGGCCCTTGAGCGTCGCCGTCACCGCGTTCGGCAAACCGTTGGGGGCGCGCACGCCGTCGCGCAGCGACGCGCGCGCGGGCGACGACGTCTGGGTGACTGGAACGATCG
>CAZMRN010000099.1:2740-7221 GCA_964568575.1 uncultured Caulobacteraceae bacterium | reverse complement strand
CTGCAGGAGGTCGTTCGGGAATTCGATGTCCGCCTTGTCGATCTCGTCGATCAGCAGCACGGGGTGGGCGTCGCTTTCGAACGCCTCCCACAATTTCCCCTTCTTGATGTAATTGGCGATGTCGGTGGCGCGCGGATCGCCCAATTGGCTGTCCCGCAGGCGCATCACCGCGTCGTACTCGTAGAGGCCCTGGGCCGCCTTGGTGGTGGATTTGATGTGCCACTCGATCAGCGGCCGCCCCAGCGCCTTGGCCACCTCGATGGCGAGCACCGTCTTGCCGGTGCCTGGTTCGCCCTTCACCAACAGCGGGCGCTCGAGCGTGATGGCGGCGTTGACCGCGACCTTGAGGTCGTCCGTGGCGACGTAATTCTGGGTGCCCTCAAATCGCATTGTCGCTGTCCTTCGGCCGCGTCCGCTGATGACGTTGGCGTCAGCGTAAGCGTTGGCCCGGCGTTTGAGAAGCGCCCGCACGCGCGGATGGACGGCGGCGCCGCTACGTCAAGCGGCAGGGCATTGCTCTATGAATTCGAGCAATTGGCGCACGCGCTCGCGCGGCACCGCCACGTTGCGATTGAACACGTGCAGGTTCACCTGGGTGACGGCGGCCTCCAGCAGCGCCGCGACGGCGGGGTCGCGCAGATCGACCGGCCGGTTGAACGGCCCCTGGATTTCGCCCAGCACGCCATTGGCCAGGATCATCGCGACGGCGGCGGGCGCGCCGTCGCGTTCGAGCCGCCAGAAGGCGGCGAAGCCCTTGGACATCCGGTCGCCATAGCCGTTGCCGCCGCGCGCAGCGCCGCGCAGGCAATTGCGCAACGCCGCGCCGGTGTCGTCGAGCTCCTGCAGCGTGCAGATGCGCACCCAAGCCTCCCGGGTCGACACCGGGATGCGTTGCGGCGCGCACACCCTGGTTTGCGCCGCGGTTTCGGCGTCGACGGCGGCGCGCATGCGCTGGGCGGCGGCGATCTTGGCGGCGAGCGTCTGGCTCGACATGGTGTGATGAAAGGCGGTGAGCTCACGCGCCATGATCACAAGCGCGCGCTGCTTGTCGGTTTTCATCGCACCGAAAGCGTGCAGAACCGACGCCATACTCTGCAAGCCGGCGGCCTGGGCGCTCAGCACGCGGCGGCATTCGGGGTGCAGCACGAAGGCGTGCACCGGCTTTCCCGTGGCCAGCGCTTCAAGCGCCCAGGCCGGCGCGCCGTCAAAGGCGGCTGTGCGGCGCAGATGGCGCGCGTTGCGCGGATCGTCGCGCAGCGCACGAAATGCGCGACGCTCGAAGCGCATGCGCACGTCGCGATCAGCGATGATGGAAGCGATGCTGCGCGCGGCCTCTTCGATCGGGCCTTCGCTGATGAAATTCGCCATGCCGACACCCATGCGTTCTGCAGGACAAATAATGGAATGACGGTGCGCAGCGCTGCTCGCGCCGCGCGCATAATCGAATGTGTTGTGTGGACTCCAGCCCCGAAAACGCGCCGCACCTCGCGTTAACGTTTGCTACACTAGCCGCCCATTCGCGTCGGTCAAGCGCATGCAACGCACGCGATGCAGAATTCGCAATATTCCGCACACGGATCGATGAGCGACCGCCGCGCGCAGCGCCAAGCTTTCGTTAACCCGCATCGCACTACCTCATGGAGGTTGCATCGGAGCGGCGACATGTCGTGCCTCTGAAATTGTCATTGCGGCCGGGCGAGCGCTTCGTCGTCAACGGCGCCGTCATCCAGAACGGCGATCGCCGCGCTGCGCTCGTGCTGCAGAACAAGGCGTCGGTGTTGCGCGAAAAAGACATCATGCAGCCGGAGGACGCAACGACGCCGGGGCGGCGCGTCTATTTCCCGATCATGCTCATGTACCTGGACGAGCCGGACAAGGATCGCGCCTATACTGAATTCGCGGCCAGGCTCGCCGAATTCATGAGCGCGGTGCGCAATCCGGAAATCTTGAGCGAATGCGTCGCCGTCTCGCGCGACGTGATGGCGGGGGAGCATTATCGCGCCTTGATGCGATGCCGGCGGCTGATCGCCTATGAGGACGACCGATTGGGAATGGGGCGCGATGTCGATACAGAGCTACCAGCGAGCAGTCGCGCAGGCTGAATCGCCGCGCGAGCTCGAATACCGCGCCTTCGCGCAGGCCACCGCCGCGCTGCAGCGTCTCCAGGCGGAGGACGCGCCCAGCCTGACGCTGCGCGCGGAGGCGATTGGGGCCAATCGCCGGCTGTGGGCCTTGCTGTCGGCCGATTGCATGGCCGAGGGCAACGCGCTGCCGCCTGAAGTGCGCGCGCAGATCATCTCGATCGCGCTGTGGGTGTCGCGCTATTCCACCGAGGCGCTGGTCGAGGGCGCGTCGGTCGAGCCCCTGATCGACGTCAATCGGATGATGATGGATGGTCTGGCCGGCGCCTGACGCGGCGCCTTTTGCCGGCGCCCGGCAAGAATTGCCGCGCAATACTTGCCGTTTCGTTGCCGTCGCCGGGCGGCATTAAGGTTTTGCCCCTGCAATTCAAGGCGATCGCGGCGGCGCGTTAACGATCTCGCGCGGGGTGTGATTTTTGCATGCTTAACGGCTGGGCATCCGCCCGACCGCGCAGGATGCGCGGCCCACCCGTCCAGAAGGACTGCATCTCATGTCTAGCGTGAACACCAATTACAGCGCCCTCGTCGCGCTGCAGAACCTCTCGACCACCACCCGTCAGCTCGATGAAGTGCAAAACCGCATCAATACGGGCCTGAAGGTTTCCAGCGCCAAGGACAACGGCGCCGTCTACGCCATCGCCCAGGCGCAGCGCTCGCGCGTTGCGGCGATCTCGTCGGTCAGCGACGGCATCGACCGCACCACGAACGTGATCGACACGGGTCTCGCGGCCGGCGAAGCGATTTCCGACCTGCTCACGCAATTGAAGGAAAAGGCCGTCGCCGCTCAGGCGGGCGACCTGTCCACCGAACAGCGCGCCGCGCTGGCCTCGGACTTCAGCGAGTTGCGCAACCAGATCACCCGGATCGCCAACTCCGCCACCTTCAATGGCGCCAACGTCGTCAACGGCACCAGTCTCGCCAGCGGCGCCAACCCGTTGCGCGTGCTGCTGTCCGACATCGGCAGCTCGGTCGGCACCGGCAACGTGCAGACCGAAACCGGCGCCTCGGCGCCGTCGGGCACGCCGGCTCCGTCGCGCAACGCGCTGGTGGTGGACGCGTCTGAATCCTACGACGCGACCAACAACACGCTTGGCGCGAACGATTACGTCAACATCGCGATCACCAGCGGTTCGCAGACGACGACCTATTCGATCCAGATCACCGGCACGACGACGATCAATCAGTTCCTGAACGCGGTGGGCAACACCACGGGCGGGCGCGTGGTCGCGACGTACAATGAAACGACTGGCACGCTGACCTATCAGGGCCAGAACGACAGCGACACGTTCGCCATCACGGTCACGCAAAACGCCGGCGGCGGCACGGCTCGCCGGTCGAACTTCATCAACGGCGTCGCCGGCACCACGGCGTCGGCGTCCTCGTCGGCGGCCGACACCCGTCCGTCCACGACCGCGACGATCACGGCCTTCGACTTCACGGTCGGCGGTTCGGGCGCGCTGTCGGGCGCGGCCGCGTGGGATATCGGCACCAGCGCGACGACCGCCACCACGGCGGCGACGAATATCGACGCCGCGATCACGACGCTGAACTCGAACCTCGCCACGCTCGGCGCCCAATCCAAGGCGCTGGCGACGCAGAAGGCCTTCTTGTCCAAGCTTTCGGGCGCGGTCCAGAAGGGCATCGGTCAGCTCGTCGACGCCGATCTCGCCGCTGAATCCGCGCGCCTCCAGGCGCTGCAGGTGAAGCAGCAGCTCGGCGCACAGACGCTCTCCATCGCCAACCAGGCGCCGGGGATCGTGCTGTCTTTCTTCCGATAAGGAAAAGTCCGGGGGCGGCTTCGGCCGCTCCCGGCGTTCCCGGAGTGAAGCGACCGCGCCGACGCGCTCAGCGGATCACACGCCATGCCGGACAGCATTCGCCCCGTACTCGACGTCGCCACGCAATTCGCGCCGGTGCGCGCGATCTCGCCTGCTGCGCCGCCGCAGCCGGCGGTCGATCGCCGTGAACGCGCGGCCAGCCAAGGCGCGGCTGCGCCTCAGCCCGCGCTGCTGATGGATGGCGACCTGGTCATTGAAATCGACAAGGACGCCGGACGCATCGTGCACCGCGTGCTCGATTCCGAAACCGGCGCGACCATCCGCCAATATCCGAGCGAAACGGAGCTGGCGTTCTCGCGCGCGCTCGCCGCTGCGGAGCGCGCCAAGCGCGACATGAAAGTGTAAGCGCGAGATTGCAGGCCCGCGCGCAAATCGTAAATCAAAGATTAATCTTAAGACTTTATTAACCACCTGTGCGCTTCGATGCGACTCGCGAGCGAAGCTCGCCGCAGCGCGCCGCAGCGGTCCGGCGCATGCGTCCCGCAGGAGCGCGCGCCATGGT
>CAZMRN010000099.1:0-2712 GCA_964568575.1 uncultured Caulobacteraceae bacterium | reverse complement strand
AACGCCACCCCGTCGGCCGTCGCGCCCGCCGAGCAGCGCGCGGCGCGCACGGATCGCGCCATCGCAGCGGAGCGGCAAAGCGCGTCGTCGCCGGTGCGCGACGAGGCGGCGCTGGAATCGGCCTGGCTTGAGGCCCGGCGCCAGGCGTTCGAAGCCTTGACGGCGCTCGATACGGCTATCGCAGGCGGACGCGAGGCGCTCGGCCTGCTCGGCCAACTCGGCGCCGCCCTGCGCGGGCAAGACAGCGACGCCGCCGCAACATTGAACGATGCGGTGCGCGCGGCGCTGTCGGACGCCGGCGAAGCGGGCGCTGGGCTGCTGGCCGGCGACGACCTCATCGTGCAACTCGATTCCGAGGCAGCCGGTCTGCGCGTCGAAGGACTCGATTTTTCGGCAGGCTTGCCCAGCGCGCTCAGCGCCGCGGCGGTCGATCAAACCTACGCCGCCTGGGAAAGCGCGCTGGCGTCCTGGGGCGCGGCGTCGCGCCGGTTGCAGACGCACGCAAGCGTGCTGGGCGCGGTGACGTCGGCGACGGGCGGCGCGCGCGACGATCTCGACGCCGACGGCGCGCGACTGTTGGCGTTGCAGGTCAGCCAGACGCTCAAAGGGCTCGACGGCTCGATCGTCGGCGCGCGGCCGTCGTCGGTGCTGTCGCTGTTCCGCAGCTGACCGCGTTTACGCCTTGCGGTCGATGGCGACCGCGGGCGCGGCCATACCCGCCGACAAGCCGCCGTGCGGCGCATAGCCCCGTCGCGCCGCCGCTTCGCGGTTCACCTCCTGCGCGATCGCCTGCACCAGCCCTTCGCTGACCGCTTTGACGGCTGCGACTTCCGCGGCGTGCTCGGCGACGGCGGCCTGGAGCGCCTGGGTCGCGGCGGTGAGCGCGTCGAGCGCTGCGCGCGGCGCATCGGCGATAAGCGCGGGATCCTGCGCGATGCGCGTCATCTCAAGGCGATAGGCGTTGACGAGGCGCTGCTTTTCTTCCGCCGCCGCGCCTTCGGCGAGCGGGCGTCGCGCGCGCACCAGTGCGGTGTCGGCCTCCACGATCGCGCGCAGGGAGTTCGTGAGAATGAGAATCTGCGCGGCGCGGTCGCCGGCGTCGTCAGCGATCAGCGCCATCGCTCGGCTCCTGCTGCGCCGTCGCGCCCTGCAAGCGGACCAGCTCGGTGAGAACGGTTTGCGCGAAGCCGAGGCCGCCTTGGCGGGCGATCGCGTTCGCGTATTGCTCAACCAGCATCGGGCGGAACATCTCCTCGCCCATGCCGCCGCCGCCGAGCCCGTCCGTGCTGAGGCCTTCAAACATCGGACGCAGCATCTCCGACAACACCATCGCTTCGAACTCGCGTGCGACCTGGGTCAGCGCGGGATCGTCGGCGCGCAAGGTTGCAAGCGGCGACGCGAGCGGGGGGATCGCAGGCAGCATCAGATCACCGTGATCTCGGCTTGGATGGCGCCGGCGGCCTTCAGCGCCTGCAGGATGGAGATCATGTCGCGCGGCGTCACGCCGAGCGCGTTCAAGCCGTCGACCAATTGGCGCAGCGGAACGCCGCCTTCGATGACGGTGAGGTCGCCGGAATCTTCCTCCACCGTCACGCCCGATTGCGGCACGACGACCGTCTCGCCGTCGCTTAACGGCGCGGGCTGCGATACGCGCGGCTGTTCGGTGACCGACACGGTCAGCGATCCTTGCGCCACCGCCACGGTCGATACGCGCACCGTGTCGCCCATCACGACCACCCCGGTGCTCTCGTCGATGACGATGCGCGCGGGCTGATCGACCTGCACCTCCAGCGTTTCGATCTGCGACAGGAGGCTCATCATGTCGCCCTGATAAGACGCCGGGCGGCGTACGATCACGGCGCCGGGATTGGCCGCGCGCGCCGCGCCCTCGCCCACGGCCGCCACGATCGCCGCCGCCATGCGCTGCGCCGTGGTGAAATCGGGATTGCGCAGCGCCAGGCGCACTTCGCTTTGGCCTGCGAGGTCGAACGGCAATTCGCGCTCGACCAGCGCGCCGGAGGCGATGCGGCCGGCTGTCGGCACGCCGCGCGTCACCGACGAGCCTGACGCGCCTTCGGCGGAAAAGCCGCCGACCGCCAGCGCCCCTTGCGCCACGGCGTAGACCTGCTGGTCGGCGCCCATCAGCGGCGTGACGAGCAATTGGCCGCCCGCGAGGCTGCGCGCGTCGCCCAGCGCCGACACGGTCACGTCGATGCGCGAGCCTTGGCTCGCGAAGGGCGGCAGATTGGCCGTCACCATCACGGCGGCGACGTTGCGGGTGTTGAGATTGCCGTCGCGCGTGTTGACGCCAAGGCGTTCGAGCATCGAGGCGAGGCTTTGGCGCGTGAACGGCGAATTGCGCAGCGTGTCGCCCGAGCCGTTGAGGCCGACGACCAGGCCGTAGCCGACGAGCTGGTTTTCGCGCACGCCTTCGAAATCGGCGATGTCCTTGATGCGCGGCGCCGCGTCCGCCGCGACGATGGCGAAGGGCTGCATGGCGACGCTCGCCGCCGCGATCATGAGCGTGTGCGCAAAGCGCTGAAGGGGTCTCATCGAATCCTGGTAGAGGCTGATGCGGTTAACGGAGCGTTGGCGCGCGGGCGCGCCTTTACGCTTGTTGAACGGAAGCGGTGAAGCATGGCCGACATGAAGATCGACGGCGTACGCGGCCCCACCCCGCCGACGGGGGCGAAACGAAGCGCCGCCGCGCCG
>CAZMRN010000098.1:7010-7256 GCA_964568575.1 uncultured Caulobacteraceae bacterium | reverse complement strand
CTGACCGGCGGCCAGGTCATCTCCGAAGACCTCGGCATCAAGCTCGAGAACGTCACGCTCGACATGCTCGGCAAGGCCAAGAAGGTCGTGGTCAAGAAGGACGACACCACCATCGTCGACGGCTACGGCGCCAAGAAGGACATCGAAGGCCGCATCGCGCAAATCCGCGCCCAGATCGAAGAAACGACGTCGGACTATGATCGCGAGAAGCTGCAAGAGCGTCTCGCGAAGCTGGCCGGCGGCGTG
>CAZMRN010000098.1:0-6936 GCA_964568575.1 uncultured Caulobacteraceae bacterium | reverse complement strand
GTGCGGCGGTCGAGGAAGGCATCGTGCCGGGCGGCGGCGTGGCGCTGCTGCGCGCTTCCTTCAAGCTCAACGTCAAGGGCGACAACGAAGACCAAAACATCGGCATCCAGATCGTGCGCAAGGCGCTTGAAGCGCCGATCCGCCAGATCGCGGAAAACGCCGGCGTAGAAGGCTCGATCGTGGTCGGCAAGATCCGCGACTCGAAGGACGACAATTTCGGCTTCAACGCGCAAACCGAAGAATATGTCGACATGGTCAAGGCCGGCATCATCGACCCGGTGAAGGTCGTGCGCACGGCGCTGCAAGACGCAGCCTCGGTCGCGGGCCTGATCATCACGACGGAAGCTTCGATCGCCGAAGCGCCGAAGAAGCCCGCAGCCGGCGGCCCGGGCGGCATGCCCGGCGGCGGCATGGGCGGCATGGGCGACATGGACTTTTGATTGGCCATTAGGCCGATCAACCCCGGACGCCGCAAACAGCGGCGATCCGGGGCCTCTGTCCAAACAGAACATCAACGGCGGGGCGAAAGCTCCGCCGTTTTTTCTAAGCGCGCACTTTCAGTCGATAGCGCCCACGTCCAAGAAACTCGATGAAGCCGACATCTCGCAGCACCTGAAGCTGTTGGCGCATTTTTTCCCGCACATGCTGGTTGTCGGGGTACAGCTCTTGGAGGCGAGACTCAAAGCGATAAACGTCTCTGATCTCGAACTCCGTCCTTCGGATGTCTTCAACGCAACGCATCACCTCAATCAGCCATCCCCGAGCAGCGGACGGTTTGTCGCGTAGAAACGTCGTGCTCCGCCATTTTTCCAATACAGCTTCGCGCGGAACAAGCACGCCATCCCGAACAACCGCAACCCGGCCTATCTCCGGAATCCGATTGAGCGCGATGTTGCACCCGACCCATCCCGCTCGTTTGGCGGAGGGCGCAAGAGGTTTGCGCGCTTCAATCATCTCGGGAACGAAGAAGTGCTTCGGAACGACAGAAAGATCAGTCACACGCTGCTCACCCCGACTGTACGCCAATAGAATTAGATTGGGATTGTTTTGAGCTGACAGTCGTTCGAGCATTGTGCGATGAGCGCCATCTACGACTTTCGTCCCAAACTTTCCCGATTGGCTCTTTAGCTCGTATTCTTCGCGACAGTCCTCGCAGCGAAAGTCCGCAACAGGCGCATTGTTCGCGAGTTTGCTTACATTAGAGCGTCCACAGTTTAGGCAATAAAGCTGACTGGCGACCCAATTCTCGGTCCAGAAGCGCGCCTTCTGCGTTTGCGCCTCGTATGGCGCGCGCTCCTCTTCAAAGCCAAGCCTTCGAATCACTCAAAAATCGCCCGTTTTGGAAGACTCGATCTCACATCCATCCTGATTCAGAGTTACGAAAAGACGAGCATCGAACTCGACGATTTCGGTCTGCTTCCACACAAGATTATCTTCCTTCCAATTGGCCAATGCCGCAGCCTCCTCTGGACTGGCCGCCTCAATATCAGTGCAGTAATCAACAAACGCGTCGACGCGACGAAGGACCCGATACCTGGGCATTGGCGCTTCCTCCTGCGTCAGTAGGGATCCAGCAAATCGGCAGATTGTCCAGATCGCAAAGCCGCCCGGCGAACAACCTGCCCCTTGCCCCACCGCTCGCTCCTCACGTACGCGAACCCAGCGCGTACCCAGCGCGTCATGGGTCCCGGCCTTCGCCGGGACCGAGCGGTTGGGGATGACTCCAAAGAACTCTCGCTCCGCCCCGGCGCAGGCCGGGCCCGAGCGCAAAGAAAAGCCGCGCAATTGCCGAATCGATGGGCCCCCGCCTGCGCGAGGGCCGAGCGAAAGAGGCGGCGCGACGCGCGCCTCAAAACTCCCCGCGCACGCCCAGCGTGATCGTGCGGCCCTCGCCTGGGAAATAGCGGTCATTGCCGAAGGCGAAATCGGCGCGTTCGGCGTAGTCCGCATTCGCCAGATTGCGCACGGCGGCGCTGATCCATAGCGCTTCCGCAAGCCGCCCCTCGCCGCGCAGATGGAACACGTCGTGGCCGGCATAGCGGCGGGTGTTTTCCGCATTGGTGAAATAGTCGCCGACATGAACCCATTCGATCTCGCCGCGCAGGCGTTCGCTCGGCGCCCACGCCAGGCGCGCGTTCCACAGCCAGCGCGGCGCGCCGTCGATGTCGTCGCCGCGCCGGATGCTTTCGCCGCCGCGCGCGGAGGGATTGTCGAAGCGATAGGTGTGCGCGGCGTACGTGACCCACCCCGAGGCCGCGATGGTTTCGCTGAACGGCAAACGTCCCGAGACCTCGATCCCGCGATGACGCGAAGCGCCGTCGGTCACGGTGAAGCCGTCCGCGTTGCGAAAGGACGTATCCCGCTTCTCCATCGCATAAAGCGCAAGCTCGACGCGCGCCGGCCCCACATCGCCGCGCCAACCCAGCTCGGCGGAATCGATCGTTTCGACGCCCTGCGCGCCGGGCGTTTGCGTGGTCTGCAGCGAATAGAGATCGGTGATCTGCGGCGCCCGCGCGCCGCGCGCGAGATTGAGCCACAGCGTTTGCGTCGGCGCAGGCGTCCACACCACGCCGAGTTTCGGCGTCACGGCGTCGAAATCATCGGTGCGATCCGCCGGGCGACGGAAGCGGCCGACATCGTTCGCCGGCGCGCGATTGTCGTAATCGTAACGCACCCATTCGCCGCGCAGGCCAGCCGTCGCGCTCCACTGCGGAGCGAACCCCCAACGCGCCTGCGCGAAAGCGGCGAGCGCGCGCATGTCGACCGCATAGTCATAATGCAGGCCCTGCACGTAGGTCGTCGTCGTCGGGCGCGACTGAAATTCGTACAACGCGCCCCGCGTGACATCCGCGTCGGCGCCGAGGATGACCGACAGCGTCTCGCTGGCGTCGAGATAAAGCGCGGTCTGCACGCCGCCGCCCTTCTGGCGTGAAATCTCCTGCGCGCGCGACGGGAAGAACGAGAGGTTCAAGTCCGCATCGATCCAGCGCGCATAAGGCGTAATCAGAAGTCGCCCGCGCGTCCCGATCGGCCGCGACAGCGCTGCGCGGGCGCGCACGATCTGCGTATCGCGGTAGGCTTCCGGCGTCGGATTCGTTTGCGCCAACATGGAATTATCGTAGGCGTTTGTTCCCTCGATGAAGCTCGCCGTCTCCTGATTGAGATTTTGCGCAAAGAGCCGCGCATCGATCGTCCACGCGCCGGCATAGGCGTCGACGCCGAACAACGCGGTTTGCAGGTCGAGGCCGGAGGCGGCGCGCGGGCCGTCCTCATGGCGGGCGGCGATGCCGATCCGCGACACGACGCGATCGTCGACCGCGCCCTCGCGCTGGCCCCAGCCATACTCGACCGCGCCGCCATAACCGCCCGCAAAATCGGCGTCGATGCGGGCAGCGCCGGAATGATCGATCGCGGCGCCGGGCGCGCGCGTCAGCACATTGACGATGCCGTGCACCGCATTGGAGCCGTACAACGCCGAGCCCGGCCCGCGCGTGACCTCGATGCGCGCCGCGAAATCGAGGCTCGTCTCGAACAGCTGGTTGACATTGGCGAAGCCTGGCGCGCGGATCGGCACGCCGTCCTCCAGCACCAGAAACGATCCCGCGCTCTGCCCGCCCGTCAGCACCGGCGACCGGATGGCGGGCAAATTCTCCACGCCATTGTTGCGATGGATCGCAACGCCCGGCAGGCGGTTCAGCGCCTCGCTCACCGCCTGCGGCGCGATGAAGGAAAGCTCTTCCGCCGACAAGGCTGCGGCGTTCGCGGGGATGCGCGCCGCGGATTGCGCGCGCCGCTCCGCAGTGACGACGATGTCTTGCGCAAGAGCCGGCGCAGCGAGGGCGAAGAAGCCGACCGAGACGCCGATGAGTTCAAGACGACGCAAATGCTTCATGGCCTATACGCAGCGCATCTCCTTCTCCCCTTGTGGGAGAAGGTGGCGCGAAGCGCCGGATGAGGGGTGTTTGCGAAACTCATTGCAAGATTGCGCAAGCACCCCTCATCCGTCTCGCCGCGTGCCGCGGCGATCCACCTTCTCCCACAAGGGGAGAAGGAGACGCGGCGCCGCTCACCGCCCGCGTTGCGCGGCGCCGCCGCTGCGTTGCGCTTGTTCTTCCGCATAAAGCGCCTGCGCCTGTCGTACGACATAGGCGCGCACCGCTTCGACGTCGCGCGCGTTGATCCATTGAGTGAAGTTCGGCATGCCGCTGGCCTCGCGCGCGCCGTGCACGGTGGCGAGCCAGGCGTCCGCATCCTGCAGCGTGGCGCTGCGGCGCAGATCGGGCAGCACGCCGCCCGAGATCACGCCCGGCCCGTGGCAGACGCCGCAATGCTGCCCATAGACCGCCTCTCCGCGCTGATAGACCGCTTGCGTCACGCGCAGCGCCGGCGGCTGAGGCGTTTCGGCGCGCACGAAATTGCGCGGCGGCAGGGTTGCGGTTCCGCCGATGCGGAAGACATTGACGCGGCCGTTGAGATTGTCGCCTTCGCGCGGCGCCGCAAAGCCGGCGGCGAGGAAGAACACGCTGCCATAGCTCGCCAGCGTGGCGACATATTGCGTGTCGCCGACCATATAGGTCATCGGTCCCGCGAGCGTGGCGGCTTGGTTGTCGAAATCCCAAAGCTTTTCGCCGGTGCGCGCATTGTAGGCCGCGATATGGCCGTCGACCGTGCCCTGGAACACCAGATCGCCCGCCGTGGCGAGCGCGCCGCCATTCCAAGGCCCATTGAGCCGCACGCGCCAGGCTTCGCGCTGATTGACCGGATCCCACGCCAGCAGCGAGCCCTGCATCGAATTCGCGATCGCGCGGCGCGTGGCGGGATCGCTCGGCAGGCCGGCATGCACGGTGCCCGTGTTCCAGCGCCCGGGGCGATAGACGAAGGCGCTATCGGTGGTGAAATCCTGCGCCAGCTCTTGCACGGGTATATAGACGAAGCCGGTTTCCGGGCTCATCGCCATAGGGTGCCAATTGTGCGCGCCGAACGGCGAGGGCAGCACCACCGCCGTGCCCGCCGCAAAGCGCGCTTCGGCGTTTTCGATCGGTCGGCCAGTCGTGCGGTCGATGCCGGTGGTCCAGGTCTGCTGCGCGATGGGGGCGGCGGAGATCAGCGAGCAATCGCTGCGGTCGAGCACATAGAAATAGCCGTTCTTCGGCGCCTGCATCGCCACTTGGCGTTCGCGCCCGTCGATGGTGAGCGTGGCCAGCATGATGTGCTGGGTGGCGGTGTAGTCCCAGGTGTCGCCCGGCGTGGTCTGGTAATGGCACTTATAGGCGCCGGTCTGTGCATCCACCGCGACGATGGACGAGAGATAGAGATTGTCGTTGTTGCGCCCGGCGATGTCGGGCGAGCGCACCTGGCGGTTCCAGGGCGAGCCGTTGCCGACGCCGATCCACAGCGTGTTGTTGTCGGAATCGTAAACGATGGAATCCCACGCCGTGCCGCCGCCGCCCGATTGGCGCCATTCCCCGGCGGTGGGGTTCCAGGTGGCGAGCGCTGCGTCGCGCACGCTGTCGGACGCTGCGCCGTCGGGCCCTTCGGGATTGGGCGTGGTGTAGAAACGCCAGCGCAGCGCGCCGTCGTCGGCGTCGTAGGCGCTGACATAGCCGCGCACGCCGTATTCGGCGCCGCCATTGCCGATATAGATGAGCCCGTTGGCCGCGCGCGGCGCGCCGGTGATGGTGTAGGGCCGCGCCTGATCGACGGTGACCACGCTCCACGCGACCGAGCCGTCGTTTGCATTCAGCGCAACCAAGCGCCCGTCGATCGTCGCGACATAGACCTTGCCTTGAAACACCGCCACGCCGCGATTGGTGACGTCGCAGCAGGCGTATTGTCCGCGCGATTGCGGCACTTCGGGATCGTACATCCACAGCTGTTCACCGGTTTCGGCGTTGAGCGCTGCGACTTTGCTCCACGCGCTCGTCACGTACATCACGCCGTCGACGACGATCGGCGTGGCCGACGCGCCGCGATTGGCCGGCAATTCGTACGACCAGGCGAGGCCCAGCTGGCCGACATTTTCCGTATTGATCTGGTCGAGCGGCGAGAAGCGCTGCTCGCCATAGGTGCGGCCATGGGTGAGCCAGTTTCCGGGCTCGGAATCAGCCGCCAGGATGCGCGCGGTGTCGACCGCCGCGGGTCCGTCTGCGCCCTGCTGGCACGCCGCCAAAAGGCCGAGCGCTGCAGCCGTCGCCGCCGCACGCCACATCGATCGCACCATGTTCGTCCTCCCAGCGTCGCGTTCGCTTGTTTTGATGCGATCATAGCCGCGCATCGCGACGGCGCCACCGTGTCGCTGCGGCGCCTGCAGACGGCTTCCGGCCGCAGAAAACACGACGGCCGCGCCCTGGCCCGGGCGCGGCCGTTCTTCTTGTTGTGGTGTGTCGCGTTCGTTGTTCTTGTTGTTAAGGGCGTCTCCTCCCCAAACGCGTGCGACGCGCTCGGCGCCGCGGCGAAACCCTGACAAAAACGACAGTTTTAAGTCAAGCGCTATTCAGCGTGCGGCCGCAGAATGAAGCGTCGAATACACTCGAAGTTTCAACGACTTGTGCGCCGCACAATATTTGCTGCATTGCACAATTGACACACGATCGTCGCCATTTCGCCAGTTCATGCCCGCAAGCCGGCGCGCACTTGGTCGAACCGTGCGTTGGGACGCTCGAAAATGAAATCCGCTTCGAACACGCCGATCGTGCCGCCGAGCAATTCCTGCAGCGCGGCGCAGACCGAAAACACCGACGCCGCCGGGCAATAGAGCTCCAGCATCGCCCCCGCATCGGCGCTCGCCACCCGGCAGCCCAACGCGGCCGCGCGCTCCAGGATCGCCTCCGGCCCGCCCGGCCCCGGCGCGAGGCGCAACAAGCGCATCGCCTTGGCCCGACAGCGCGCCTCCACCACGTCGAGCAGCCGCTCCAATGCGGCGAAGCCCGCCTCGGT
>CAZMRN010000097.1:0-7386 GCA_964568575.1 uncultured Caulobacteraceae bacterium | reverse complement strand
GGCGGTGTCGGCGCGCGCTGCCGAGGCTGCCTTGGCGCTGGCGCGCGCGGCGGTCGCGCAGGGCGTTTCGTTTTCTTTCGACGGCAATTATCGCGCAAAATTATGGGCCGCGTGGCGCGGCGAAGGGCCGGCGACGATCCGCGCGCTTCTGGAGTTGGCGAGCATCGCCTTCATCGACGAGCGCGACATTGCGCTGGCGCTGGGCTGCGCTTTTCCGGAAGAGAACGCCGCCGCGCGCCGGCAGAGCGCGTGCGCTGCCGCATTCGAAGCGTTTCCGCGGCTGCAGATGATCGCGCATGCGGCGCGGCATGTGCACGATGTCGCGCGTCACGATCTGACGGGCGTGCTGGCGCTGCGCGGCGGCGCGATTCGTCTTGCGGGGCCGGTGTCGGTGCAGCAGATCGTCGATCGCGTGGGCGGCGGCGACGCCTTCGCCGGGGCGTTTCTGTATGCGCTGCAAAGCGGGCGCAGCCCGGAGGACGCGCTGCCCTTCGCCTTGATGTGTTCGGCGGCCAAGCATGCGCAAAAGGGCGACATGAGCGCTGTGAGCGCGCAAGATGTGCGCGCGTTGATGGACGGCGGCTCGCTCGACGTGCGCCGCTGAGCGTCTCCGCCCAGCGGCGCGCCCCCACCCTTGATCAATAGGCGTAGCGGATCCCGAATACGAATTCGCGGCCGGTGTGTTCGTAGTTCAGGCTGTTCTGGCGTTGGCTGTTGATCCAGCGTTCGTCGAACTCGTCAGTCAGATTGATGCCTTCGAAGGTGAAGGACAGCCGGTCGGTGACGTCATAGGAGGCGGAAACGTCGACGTTCAATTGCTCGGCCTTGCCTTCCACGTCATTGCCGCTGACGGCGGGCACGAGCGTCAGATACTCGTCGCGATACGTGGCTGAAACGCGCGCCTCGAATGGGCCGCGCTCGAAATAGAGCGTCGCGCTGGCCGAGCGCGGCGACTGCCCGACGAGCGGCTGGGTGGTCGTCGCGCCGGTGGCGGCGTCGATGATGTAGTCGAACGAGGAATCGATGTCGGTGTAGTTCAAGATGCCGCCGAAGCCGCGCAAGCTTTCCGGCAGAAAATTGAACGGCGTCTGCAGGGTGATCTCGAAGCCTTCAAGATCGCCGCCCGGCGAATTGATCGACGTGGTGACGACGAAGAGGTCGGACGGCGTCACGCCTGCCGGCAACAGGGAATTGGGAAAGCCGGTCGAGGAATAGGGCACGGTCTGGCGCAAGGTCTGCACGAAAGTGTCGATCTCCTTGCGGAAGAACGCGATCGAGAACAGCGCGTCCTCGTACGGATACCATTCGATCGAGACGTCATAGGTGTTGGCGCGCACGGGATCGAGAGTGGGATTGCCGGTCGTCAGAGACAGGCCAGGCGGGCTTGCGTCGATCGAGCCGCCCGGCGTCAGCGCGTTGAGCGAGGGCCGCGCCAATGTTTTCGATGCGGCGAAACGAATAAGCAGGTCATCGATGGGCTCGAACACGAAGTTCGCCGAAGGCAGCGTGTCGTTGTACGTATTGGTCACCGTGATCGGCGCGCCGCTGAGGATGCCGGTCGATTCCAGCTCCGTTTCGACATAGCGCACGCCGAGATTGCCGCGGAACGGCATGGCGAACAGCGTCGTATTCCAATTGGCCTGCACATAGCCGCCATTGGAAGTCTCGATCGCGCTGCGCGTTTCGCCGTCGAAGCGCGTGAGGCGGAAATCGCCAAACGCGTTGACGCAATTGCAGCTGTAATTGATCAGCCGGTCGAGCGCGGCGAGGTCGGGGATGACCCAGGTCGTCGGCGTGCCCGCCGGCAGGTCGAGATTGCGCCCGAAATCGGTGACGCGCGTGGTGTAGGCGCTGAGCGGCACGCCTTGCGAGGCCAAGAGGGCGAGCGCGCTGGCCGGAACGCCTTCGGACGCCTTGCGCAATTCGCGCACGCTGAATCCGAACTCCTTGGTCTGGTAGCCGGCCGTCAGGGTGATGGCGTCGTTGAGATCGAACTCGACGTCGATTTGCGCGGTTTCGTAGGTGTTCAACGTCTTGTTGGGCCGCAAACGGATGATCGAGGCGTCGCCGAGCGCCGTGGAGGAGGAGAACACCCAGTTCGCGGGATTGGCGACGTCGAAGCCGTAGGTGAAGGCCGGCAGGTTGGGATCGGCGTAATTGTAGCCGTAGCCGTCGACGTCGTAGCGTTCGAGCGAGACGGTCGTCTGCTGCGGGTTGCGGCCGATCGCGCGCGAAACGCCGACAAGCGCCGTCAAGCGCAGGCGGTCGGTGACGTCGTGGGAGATATTGAGCGAATTCTGGAAAAATTCCGTCTCCAGAATGTCGATGCGCTGTTCGGAGCGGATATCGACGTCGTTGAACGTGCCCGACACCAGCGTGCGGTTGTCGTCGACGACGCCGGAAACGAGATCGACCGCGCGCAGCCCCTGCACGCCGGTTTCGCGCGCAAAACTGATGGATTCGAGGAATTCCTCGTTGCGCGTCTGGTCGAGCTGGGCGAACAGCGAATCGAACGTGATGCGCGTGCCGTCGAAGGGTTGGTATTGCAGCGAGCCGGTGAGGCCGAGGCGCTCGCGCTCATAAGCGATGCGGCCATAGCGCGGAATGCGCGGATGCGCGGCGTTCCAGGCGGCCTGCTGCGCAGCCAGCCCGGTCAGGACCTGCCCCGTGGGCGAGGTCACCGTGCCCACGGATTGATAACAGCGCGTGGTGTTGACGTACGAGGTCGGCGGAGAACCGGTCGGCACGCAGCCGTCATCGGCCGGCACGCGAAAGCGCAGCGAGCTTGAGCCTTCCTCATAGGTGTTGCGCGCGGAATAGGCGGCGGAGAAGAGCGCGCCGAGATCGCCGTCGAGCCAGCGATTGGAGATGAGGAACGTCGCGCGCGGATCGGTTTCTTGCGAGAGGTCGTTGTAGGACGCCTGCGCGCCCATCGCCATTTCAAAGCCCGAATAATCAAACGGGCGCGCGGTCTGCAGCGACACCGTGGCGCCGAGCGAGCCTTCCGAAACCGCCGCCTCCTGCGATTTGCGCACTTCGATGCTGTTGAACAATTCCGAGGCGAAGACGTTGAAGTCGAACTGGCGATTGCGGTTGGCGCGGCCGTCGCGTCCGCCGGTGGTGGCGAGCGCTTCAAGCCCGTTCAAGTGCACGCGCACGAAATCGGAGCTCAGTCCGCGCACATTGATGGAGCGGCCCTCGCCGCCGTCGCGGTCGATCTGCACGCCGGGCACGCGCTGCAGCGATTCCGCCAGATTGAGATCCGGGAAGTCGGCGATGTCTTCGGCGTTGATGGAATCTACGATGGAATCTTCGTTGCGCTTAACGTCGATGGCCACGCGCAGGCTGCGGCGAAAGCCGGTGACGACGATTTCGTTCTCGGTCTCGGCTTGCGGCGCGGGGCTATCCTGCCCCCAGGCCGGGCCCTGGCCCATCAGGGCGCTGAAGGCCGCGCCGGCCAAGAGGGTCGCGCTCAGGCGCTGCTGAACCGTGGCCATATGTTCCTCCCCGTCCCGTATCTTCGGGCTTGCGTGCGTCGCTCAAGGCCCATGATGGCGGCATGGGTCTCTGACACCGGTAACAAAGTCTGAAATGCTACCGGTGTCAATCGCCCTTGCGCGGGTGCGCCGGGAACAGGCGTTCGCTTAAAAGGGGAAAGGCGCGCAGCCAGGCGGCGGCGGCGTCACTTGCGGCGCGTGGTGAACAACAGATTGACGAACAGGGCCGTCGCGTCGGCCTTTTCCGCGCCGAAATAGGCGTCGGCCTCGAAGCGCGAGGCGGTCGCCTGCAGCGTCACGCCCTCGCGCAAGGGCTGCGCCAGCGTCAGCGACCATAGGGCGCCGATGGATTCGGCCGCTCCGCGCGCCGGCCCCGCGCGCGCGCCGGAAAACGCGTAGACCGCGTCGTCCTCGGAGGTCCTGCGCAGCAACGCGACGTCGAGCCCGATGCGCGCGCCGTCGCGCATCACTGCGACGCCGGGATTGAACGCGATGACGTTGGTCGGCGCGAGCAGCGGAATGGAGCCCGCATAGACGGGATTGGGAAACAGCGGATCGAAGCCGCCGAGCGTGTCGTCATTGGGATCGCCGTCGCCGCTGGCGATGGCGATGCGCACCGACGCCTCGCCTGTAAAGCCGCCGATGGCGAAGCGACGATCCGCATCGGCGCCCAGCGCCCACGCCGACACGTCGAGGCCCGCCGCCTCGCCGCCTTGTGCGATGGCTTCGACCTCGACCTGGCCGCGCGCGTCGCCGCGCAGGATGCGCGCGCCGATCGTGTAACGCTCCTGCGCGCCGCGCGGCGATCCGAACAGCGCTTCAGGCCGACGCGCATGGATGGCGTAGAGCGCTTCGAGATTGGGTTGTCCGAGATTGCGCACGACGCCGCCGCCGGTCATGGCGCGGTCGAGCGTGCTGGTGTCGTCGAACACGCCGGGGCGCACATCGACGAGGCCGGACGTCACGCCAAACGCCGTCCAATCGGCGCGCCGGTACGTGGCGAGCAACCCATCGAAGCGGCGACGCACGTTCGCGCCGTCATTGGCGGCCAGGAGGCGGCCCGATCCCAGCGCGATCTCCTGGCGTCCGAAGCGGAGTTGCACGGCGCGCTCGTCGCCAAGCGTCCAATCGACATATGCTTGCGTAAGATCGAATTCATTGCGATCGGCCGCACGGGCGCCGCCGGTGCGGCCCTCGATGTCGGCGGCGAACAGCTGGCCCTCGAAGCGCAGGTCGGGCGTCAGTTGCGCCGAGACGCTCGGCGCGATGCGCCACAGCACATATCCGTCGTCATCTTGCGGACCACGGCCGAAGGCGGCGCGATCGTAGAATTCATAGCGCAGTCGGGCATCGAGCTCGAAACGCACGCGCGCGTCCTCGGGCGCGCCCTCCTGCGCAGCGGCTGCGCCCTGCGCGAACAGCAAGAGGCCCGCAATCGCGGCGCAGCTTTTCATCGCTTGAGGAACGCCAGAACCAGCGCAGCGAGCGCCTCGGGCTGCTCGTCGGCGATCCAATGGCCGCAATCCGGCACGATATGGCCCTCGACGTCGGTCGCGAGCGCGCGCATCGCAGTTTCGACGAAGCTCGCCGCCGCCCGCGCGCCGCCGATCGCCAGCACGGGCGCCGCAATCTTGGTCGCGGCGTAGGCCTTGAACAGCTCGGTGTCGTCGAACACGGCGGCGAAATGCGAAAAGCCGCCGCGCAGCGCGCCCGGCTTTTGCAATTGGCGCACATAGGCTTCGAAATCCGCCTGGTCGACGGCGTCTGGATTGGCGCTCCAATGCCAGAAATACCAGGCGAGCAGGTCGCGCTCTTTGCCCATGATGAATTGCACGGCCACATCGGGCTGCGTGAAGAAGGCCAATTGCCAGCTTTGCCAATTGCGCGTGGGCTGCAGCCCATATTCGTAGCCGAAGCCAGGCGGCGCGTATTCGAGCACGGCGAGGCGCGTCGTGCGTTGCGGGTGTTCGAAGGCGAACGCTATGGCTGTGCCACCGCCGTGATCGTAGCCGACGATGCTGGCTGCGGGAATCTCAAGCGCATCCATCAGGCCGGCGAGGTCTTGCGCGAGCGTGCGCTTGTCGTAGCCGTCCGGCGTGATCGTCGAGCCGCCCATGCCGCGCTGGTCATAGGCGATGGCGCGAAAGCCGTTCGCCGCGAGCGCGCGCATCAGGCCGCGCCACATCAGCCAGTGCTGGGGAAAGCCGTGCACGAGGATGACCGGCGGGCCGTCGCCGAGTTCGGCGACGTGGAGATCGACGGCGCCGACGGTCACGGTGCGATGGCGAATGGCCGCTTCGGTCATCTCTGCTGCGGTCCTTGCATCGGGTTTCGACCAGTCGGGGTTCATCATGCGCACGATCGCGGGGTCGATATCGCCGAAATATTCGCGATACGCGGCGATCTTGCCGGCGCGCACATCGTAGGACGCTGCGATGCGATTGCGATAGGCCATGCCGGCGATGGAGCCGTGGTCGTCGAACTCGATGGTCACCGTGTCGCCGGATTGCGTGACGCGGAGCGGATCTTCATAAACCAGCCGCGGCGTCGCCTGGGCGATGGCGTCATAGATGCCGCGCACCGCAGCGATCCCGCGCGTCTCGCCGCGAAACGGGCCTGTCGGCATCCACACGACGATGTCGTCGTGCAGCATGGCGTACCAGGGCTCGAAACTTTCCCCGGCATGGCCGCGGCCATTGCGCCGCCACGCCTCAAGCGCGACCTCCCGCGGCGATGGCGCGTGCTTGAACAAAGACACTAATTCGCTGCGGGTTGCGACGCCATCATCGCCGCGATGGTGGCGGGATCCATGCGCGTGGTGTGACGCACGACGCGCCAGACGCCGTCGACCTTGCGGAATTCGTCGACGATGAGGGCCGTGCCGGCCACGCTGACGCTCGAGGCGCGGTCGAACACCGTCAAATAATAGGTGGCGACGATGTCCCGCCCTTGACGGTTGAGCACGATGTTTGCGGCGGCGTGGCGCTTGTTGGTGATGAACGGCGCGCTCGCCTCGAGCGAGGCGATAATCGCCGCATGACCGCTCACCGGCGGCCCGAAGCCGGAATCGATCACGCCGTCCGGGAGATAATAAGACGCATAGAGCGGATAATCGTTCGTATCGATGGCCCCATTCATGCGGGCGATGACGTCGGCGATCGCGACGGCGTCCTCCGCGCGGACGGCTTGCGTGCGGCTCGTCGGCGCATAGGCGCCCGCCGTGGGCGTTTGCGCCATGGCGCTCGGCGCCGTCATCGTCATCGCGCCGATCAATGCGGCGAACATTATGTGCTTGACTTTCGACATACTGGGTTTTCCTTGTGTGATGAGATGTGTGCGCGGAGTTTAGAAGCGCCGGCCCCAGGCGGAATAGTCCTGATACAATTGGCCGACCGCCGCCCCTTCCGGGGATCGCCAATCGCTCATGATCTCCGACGTGATCGAGCCCCAATTCGTCACCACGACGCCGGCCTGAACGAGGCGCTCGATGGCGGCTGTTTCGTTTTGAATCGTGTCGCTGCCGGAGGCGTCGACCACGACATAGACCTCATAGCCGGCCGCGCGCATATCGAGCGCCAGCTGCAGCGTGCAGATGTCGATCGACGGCCCGCCCATCACGATCTTGCGCCGGCCGATGCGTTCGATCTCCGCGCGGAAACGCGGCTCCGCCCACGCGCTGACGGTATGGCGTTCGATGCGCACCGCATGGCCGGTGAATTGAACGACTTCCGGCATGAAATTGCCGCGAAACCCGCCTTCGTCGCCCAGCATAATGGTCGGCATATTGAAAATCTGCGACGTGCGCGCGAAAGCCGCCGCGTTGGCGCGGAACGTGCGCGGCTCGATGGTCTGGATGCCGGGCGCAAAGCCGGTGAGGAAATCGACCAGC
>CAZMRN010000096.1:0-7465 GCA_964568575.1 uncultured Caulobacteraceae bacterium | reverse complement strand
ATCGTTCTCCGTAGCGGCTGGCGAGCGAGTCGGGAGCGTGGGCGAATCCGGCGCGGGAAAATCCACCTTGGCGCGCGTGCTCTTAGGCTTGCAGCGTCCCGACGCCGGCGCCGTCCGCATCGACGGCGTCGATATTGCACAAGCCCGCGGCGCAGCGCTGCGCGCATTGCGCAAGCGCATCCAGATCGTGTTCCAGGACCCCACCTCGAGCTTCGATCCGCGCATGCGCGTGGGCGATGCGATCGCAGAGCCGTTGCGCGCGCTGGAGCCGACCTTGACATCGGGCGAACGCACTGCGCGCGTGCACGCGATGATCGTCCGCGTCGGCCTTTCCGCCGCCGACGCCGCACGTTATCCGCACGCCTTTTCCGGCGGACAACGCCAAAGGCTTGCGCTGGCGCGCGCGCTGGTCACGCAGCCCGACATCCTGGTTCTGGACGAAGCGGTGGCCTCGCTCGATCCCACCATTCGCACGCAAATGCTGGACCTGATCAGCGACATCGCCGACGCGATGCGCCTGACGACGCTGTTCATCACGCACGACCTGTCCGTCGTCGCGGCGGTCACAGATCGCGTGCTGGTGATGCGCGACGGCGCCATCGTCGAAGACGCGCCCGTCGACGCGCTGTTCAACGCCCCGCAGCACCCCTATTCGGCAGCGCTCATCGCCGCCGCGCCGCGCCTCTCGCCGCAGGAGTGATCATGCCGCACGTTCGCATCGACGCCGTGGATGTTTATTTCGAGATCGAAGGCGAAGGGCCGCCCTTGCTCCTGCTCGCAGGCCTCGCCAGCGACAGCCAGAGTTGGGCGCCGGTGCGGCCCCTGCTGGCGCGCCGCTTTCGCCTGATCCTGCCGGACAATCGCGGATGCGGGCGCACCACGCCGCAGGACGCGCCCATCAGCCTCGCGCGCATGGCCGACGACGCGGCCGCGCTGCTCGATCATCTCGGCGTCGCGCGCGCGCACGTGCTCGGCCATTCCATGGGCGGATTGATTGCGGCGACGTTTGCGGCGCGTCACGCGCAGCGCGTCGATCGGCTGGTGCTGGCCGGCGCCTGCGCCCAGGCGAACGCGCGCACCCGCACGCTCATGCAGGACCTCGCCCGGCTGCGCGCAGAGCCCATTCCGCGCGAGCTGTTTTTCCGGATGATGTATCCCTGGCTGTTCGCGCCGCCCTTCTTCGCCGATCCCAACGCCGTGGCCGAAGCCGCGCGGCTCTCTTCGGAGTATCCGTATCCGCAATCCGACGCCGCCTATGCGGCGCAAGCGGCCGCAGCAGGCGGCTTCGACGCAGCCGCGCCAGCCGCGATCGCGGCGCCGACGCTGATCTTGTGCGGCGCGCTCGACCTGTTGTTTTCGCCGGACGAGAGCGAAGCCTCGTTCGCCGCGATCGCCGATCGGCGGACGGTGGTCCTGCCCGGCGCCGCCCACTCCCTGCACTGGGATCAGCCGGAGGCGTTTTCGGCGGCCGTGGCTGCGCATCTCTCCGACGCGGCTGCGCCGGCGTGCGAACCAAAGGCGGGACTCTAGCGACGGGGGAAAACCATCGACGCCCCGCCCCCGGCAGGAGACGTCTGCCGCAAACGCTTCTTGCGCCCGCCCGAAAGGCCGACCATGCACGCTGCCGCCACGCCGATCCTGCGCCCGCTGCGCGCATCTTTAGCATTGTGGAAAGCGTATTGGCCGAGATCGAAGCGACCGCGCCGTCGCGCAGAGGGAAACAGGATGAGCCGATTGTTTTTCGGATTCGCGGCCGCCGCCGCGACGGCGGCGACGTTGGGCGCCGCAGCCGCCCAGGACGCCTCCAGCGAAATCGTTGTGACCGCGCAACGGCGCGAGCAGTCCGTTCAGGATATCGGCGTGGCCGTCAGCGTGCTGAGCGGCGCGCAATTGGTGCAGCAGGGCGTGTTCGGCGTGAACGGGCTGGAGAACGTCACGCCCAGCCTCGATGCGGAGAATCAGTTCGGTTCCGGGCAGGTGTCGTTCACGCTGCGCGGCGTCGGCTTCAAGGATTACGCCACGAACAACGCGCCGACCGTCGGCGTCTATGTCGACGACGTCGCCTATACGCTGCCGGTGATGACGCAAGGGCTCTTGTTCGACGTCGAGCGCGTGGAAGTGCTGCGCGGTCCGCAGGGCACGCTCTACGGGCGCAACACGACGGGCGGCGCGGTGAACGTGATCTCGGCGCGGCCGACGGACGTGTTCACCGCCGGCGGCTTCGGCGAGATCGGCTCGTACGACCTGTTTCGCGGCGAAGCCTATGTGTCGGGCCCTTTCAGCGATGCGGTGCGTGGGCGCGTCGCGGTCGCGGCAGCGCAGGGGGGCGCCTGGCAGCGCAACCGCGAGACTGGAGATTCTTTGGGCGATCAGGATCGCCTCGCCATTCGCGGCCAATTGGAGATCGACGTCACCGATCGTTTGACGGTGCTGGCCAATCTCCACGGCGTGCGCGACGAATCCGAAGGCCTCGGTCTGCGCCTGTTCAAAACAACGCCGGCGGGGATCGCGCACGGCGATCAGCGCGACACGTCCTGGGGCGCGTCGGCGGAATTCGCGAACGTCGCAGGCATCGCGCCGGACGAAAAGCCGTTCCGCGACAATAACGGGCGCGGCGGCTCCTTGACGACGACCTATGATTTCGGACCTGCGGCCTTGACCTATATCGCCAGCCGCGAAGATTTCGATCGCCGCGAATACGCCGATTACGACGCGCTGACGGCGGGCGTCGCGGGCGTGCTGTTCACCTCCGACATCCAAGTGACGCAGCACGAAGTGCGCCTCGCCTCCACCGGCGACGACGCCTTCGACTGGATCGCGGGGCTTTATTTCGCCGAAGAAGACCTCGACGAAGTGTATCAATCCGATTTCGTCGCCAGCTTCGGCCCCGGCTTCGCGGTGCGCACGCCGTATCGCCAGGAGGTCGAAACCAAGAGCATTTTCGGCCAGGTCGAGTTTCAGGCAACGCCGCAGCTCAATCTCATCGCCGGCGCGCGCTACGAAGATGAAAGCCGCGACCTGATCGGCCTCGGCACGTTCGCGTCGGGCTTCGGCCCGCTCAATTTCGCCAATGGCACGGTCGACGGCACGCTGGAGAATCGCAGCACCAGCATGGAGGAATGGAGCGGCCGGTTGGCTGCGGAATACGCCTTCTCCGACGCCGTGCTCGGCTACGCCTCGATCAGCCGCGGCGTGAAAAGCGGCGGCTTCACCGCCTACAACACGCTCAATCCGCAAGGCGTCGATCCGTTCGATCCGGAAATTCTGATCGCCTATGAAGCGGGCGCGAAGAGCGAATGGCTCGGCGGCGCGCTGCGCGCGAATGGCGCGGTCTATTTCTACGACTACACCGACCAGCAGGTGCAGGGCGCGATCTTCGACGCCGGGCTGAACGCTGTGGTCGGCAAGATCATCAATGCGCCGGAAAGCGAAATCTACGGCGCCGAGCTGGAGCTGGTGTGGCGCGCGAGCGATGCGCTGAGCATCACCCAAACCTTCGGCTACGCGCACGGCGAATTCAAAGAGTTCGATCTGCTCAACACCGCCGCGCCGCCTGCGACGATCGACCAGAGCGGCGAGCGCATCGGCTTTCCCGAATTCACCTATGCCGGCGTGATTGATTACCAAAGCGCGCTGACCGCCGATTGGTCCTGGCGCGGCGCGCTCGATTATTCCTATCGCTCCGACACCGATCCGCCGCTGTTGCAGCCGGCGTCCGGCGAGGGCTACGGCGTCGACGGCTATTGGCTCGTCAATGCGACGCTCGCGGTGCGCCCGAATGACCGCGATGTCGAGATCGCGCTCTGGGCGCGCAATCTGCTCGACGAAGAGTACGAGGAGACGCGCAATTTCTTCGCCGGCGCCGACTTCACCCCCGTCTCCGCGCCCGGCGCGCCGCGCACGATCGGCGTCCGCCTGAGCGTGCGGCGCTAGTTTTCAGGCGAAACAAAAAAACGCCGGCTGCATACGCGGCCGGCGTTTTCGTTGTGTCGACGCGCGCGCGTCTATTCGCTGTACACTTCCGACACGGCGAGCGTGGCGGCCTGCAGGCTGTTGTTGCCGAAGGTGCCGACCCAGATGTCGTACTGGCCGGACGGCGGGCGGTTCCAGCGCAAGCTGGGGTTCAGGCCCTGATTGCCGCCGTCGTCGTCGCAATACCATTGGCCGTCAGGGCCGTTGACCACGAGCGTGGTGTCTGCCGACGAGGCCACCGAGATGATCAGCGGCAGCGAGCCCGAGGTGTAGCTCACGCGATAATCCGGCGCGTTGGCGATGTAGCCGCGGCAGGAGCCGCCGATCGTGCTCGCCGCGTCGATCGAGCCGCCGGATTGCAGGTTGACGCGGTGCGGGTCGGGCGTGAAGCCCGAGCGTAGCGTGATCGCCCCATAGGTCGGGTTCTGGTTGTAGTTTTGCGCTGCGGCGACGCCGGTCGCGGCGGCGAGCATGACGCTGGCGGCGGCGATGCTGCGAAGCAAGGTATTCATCCCATTCCCCTCCTGGACGGACGCGCGCGCGAGGCGCGGGCGGCCCTTGACCTGGGTAGCTCCAGACGCGCGGCCGCGCACCATGCGCGGACCGCCCCCGGAGCGGTCTTCCGCCCGGCCGCAAAGTGAGCCGGACATGAACATTCCGCAAGATGCTTCCGCGCGGCTCGGCGCGCCGTGACGCCGGTCACCCAAAGGCGTGGAAGGCGTTCACGTCCGCCGGCTCGGTGACGGTGATGCATAAGCGGTCGTTGTCGATGGTGATCTCGCCCCGCGCAATCGGATGACCCCCGGCCAGGATCCAAAGGGAGTCGGTTTCCCTGGTGTCGAGCGGGATCACTGCGCCCCGGCCCATTTTCAACAATTGGTGCATCGGCAGGATCGCCCTGCCCAGCACGACGGACAATTCCACCTGAACGGCATGGACTTGTGTTGGATGCGGCATGCAGTGCGACCATGTTCTGCGCTGCGACCAGCCATCCGGCGAAAGGGTTGAATGATCGTGAATCCGCATGCGCCGATCGGCTGGGCGGTCTCCCCGGGGCTCACGCCCTATCCGCCAGCCGTCGCCTTCATGGAGGCGCGCGCCGCCGCCATCGCCGCCGGCGAAGCGGGCGAGTTGGTGTGGCTGGTGGAGCACCCGCCGCTCTACACCGCCGGCGTCAGCGCCAAGGACGACGACCTCCTCGCGCCCGGCCGTTTTCCGGTGCACCGGACCGGGCGCGGCGGGCAGTTCACCTATCACGGCCCCGGCCAGCGCGTGGCCTATGTGATGCTCGATCTGCGCCGGCGCGGGCGCGACGTCTCGGCCTTCGTCTGCGACCTCGAGCGCTGGCTCGTCGCCGCGCTCGCGCAGTTCGGGGTCGAGGGGCTGATCCGCCCCGGCCGGGTCGGCGTCTGGGTCGAGCGCCGGGGGCCGGGCTGGTCGCGTGAGGACAAGATCGCCGCCATCGGCGTGCGCCTCAAACGCTGGGTCAGCTTTCACGGCGTCGCGCTGAACGTCGAGCCGGACCTTGAGCATTTCAGCGGCATCGTGCCCTGCGGTCAGCGCGACCACGGCGTGACCAGTCTCGTCGATCTCGGCCGCCCCGTGTCGATGGCCGACGCCGACGCCGCGCTGAAGGCCGCCTTCATGCCGATTTTCGGCGCCGTCGCGCCCGCCCCTTGCCCGCTGGGCGCGAGCAGCCCTGCGCCGCTGTCCGCGCTTGGGGAAAACTAGAGCGCCCGCCTCCCCAAGGCCGCATTCAACACCCATCTGGGTGAGGCGTGGGGGCGCTTGATCTGTCAGGCCATGACCGCGAAATCCAACCAGAAGGCCGTAGCGCCCGAACAGCGCCATGACGATTGGTTCTATGATGAACTGATGACGGCGCAGCCGGAGGCCACGCAGGCCTTTTTCCGCGAGCGCCTCGCCGCGCGCCAGCGCGCTCCAAAACCGAAAAATAAACCGCCCCGCGCATCGAACGCAGCCGCGCCGCCGTACTCCAAAGCGTGAGGACGCAAGGAGGCGTGCGGTGAGCGAAGCGGCGGCGAAGGCGATCTGGGCGGGCGTCGGCGTTTACGCCGCACTCGGCCTGATCGCCGCCGCTGCGCTGCTCTCTTTCGGACTGAAGCGGATCGATCCCCAAGCGGCGCGCGCGCCGTGGCGGGTGAAGCTGCTGATCGCGCCCGGCGCGGTCGCGTTGTGGCCCCTGCTTGCGTTGCGTATGGCCGGCGTGAAGCCGCGGGAGGATCGGCGATGACTTTGTCTCAACGGCGCTGGTGCGTGCGGCTGTGGAGCGTGATGGCGATTGCGCTCCTGGCGCTGTTTGGAGCGGTTCTCATCGTGCGCGAACGCATCGCGGAAGCCGCGCACGCGCTGTCCAACGGCTGACCGCCGATGGGCCATGTCTACAAGGCCGTGCAATGGACGCCCTACAAGAAGGCGTTCGATATCGGCCTTGCGCTGGGCGTCGCGGCGTTTCTGACCGCGTTCGTCGCCGCGTCGCTGCTCGCTTTTCCGGCCGATCGTCAGATCAGCGCGCCGCAACTCGCCATGCGCGCGCTGGGTGCCTGCGCGTTCGGGCTGCTGCATGTGATCCTGCTGATCGGCCCGCTGGCGCGGCTGTTTCCGCAAACCTTGGCGCCGTACCTCTACAATCGCCGGCATCTCGGCGTGACATGCTTTTTCCTGGCGCTTGCGCATGCTGCGATCGCGCTCGTCTGGTACGCCGGGTTCTCCGATCTCGATCCGCTGACGGCGGTGCTGGCGTCCAATCCGCGCTACGATTCGCTCAACGGCTTTCCCTTCGAGTCGCTCGGTCTCGTCGCGCTTGCGATCCTGTTCGTCATGGCCGCAACAAGCCACGATTTCTGGAACGCCCATCTCGGCCCGCGCACCTGGAAGGCGCTGCATATGGCGGTCTATCCCGCCTACGCGCTGCTCGTCGCGCATGTGCTGCTGGGCGCGCTGCAGGCTGAGAAGGCCGCGCTCTATCCGATCCTCGTCGGCGTCGGCGCGGTCGCAGTGACTGGCGCGCATCTGCTCGCGGGCTGGCGGCAAGCCGCCCGCGATGTGCGCCTGCGCATCGAAGAAGACTGGATCTCCGTCGGTCCGCTCGACGCCATCGCCGACAAACGCGCCGTGATCGTCACGCCGCCGCATGGCGAACAGATCGCGGTGTTTCGCGACGGCGATGCTGTTCACGCGATCTCGAATTTGTGCCGCCATCAGGGCGGGCCGTTGGGCGAAGGGCGCATCGTCGATGGGTGCGTCACCTGCCCCTGGCACGGCTTTCAATATCGCCCGCAGGATGGCCGCTCGCCGCCGCCTTACGCCGAGCAGGTCGCGATCTATCGCACGCGCGTCGAGGCCGGCGATGTTTTTGTGAATCCGCAACCGATTTTTGCGCCGCCATGAGCCGCGACCGTTTCTTCATCGGCTGGGAGGCGCAGCCCGATCTCGACCGAGGTCATCGAGCTCGACCGCCCGGCGATCCGCG
>CAZMRN010000095.1:0-7493 GCA_964568575.1 uncultured Caulobacteraceae bacterium | reverse complement strand
CGCTGTTGATGGAGGCGGTGAAGGGCGCGCCGATGGTCGAGGCCGAGGGTCAGGCGGGCGCCGCGCGCTTCGCCGCGGGCGCCGGGCGCGGCGGCGCGTTCGATTGAACGTCACTGGATGGCGCCGAAGCTTGTGAACTTCGTGTCGAGAAACTCCTCCAACCCTTCCACGCCGCCTTCACGGCCGAGGCCGCTTTCCTTGACGCCGCCGAACGGCGCGACCTCGGTGGAGAGGATGCCGTCGTTCACCGACGTCATGCCGAAGGCGAGCTTTTCGGTGACCCGAAACGCGCGCGCGAGATCGCGCGTGAACACATAGGCCGCAAGGCCATAGGGCGTGGCGTTGGCGATGGCGATCGCCTCGTCTTCCGTCTCGAAGCGCAGGATCGGCGCTACCGGCCCGAAGATTTCCTCCTGCGCGATCGCCATGTTTTGCGTCGCGCCCGCCATCACGGTTGGGGAGTAGAAGCGCGCGCCGGCGGAATGTTTGCCGCCGCCGACAACGATCCGCGCGCCATCGGTCTGCGCGGCGGCGACCAGACGCTCCACTTTCGTAACCGCGCGCTCCTCGATCAGCGGCCCGATGCGGACGCCCTCCTGCAGGCCCGGCCCGACAGGCATGGCCGCCACATGCGCGGCGAACGCCTCGACGAAGGCGTCATGAATTGCGGCCTCCACGAGCACGCGATTGGCGCAAACGCAGGTCTGGCCCGCATTGCGGAACTTGGCGATGGCCACCTCGCGCACCGCGCGATCGAGATCGCAATCGGCGAACACCAAAGCCGGCGCGTTGCCGCCGAGCTCCAGCGACACGCGCTTCATCGTCGGCGCGCATTGCGCGGCCAACATTTTGCCGACCGGCGTGGATCCGGTGAACGACAGTTTCCGCACGTGCGCGCTATCGCACAAAACGCCGCCGACGACGCCCGCATCCGATGAGGTCACGACATTGATGACGCCCGGCGGCATGCCCGCCTCGACCGCGAGCGCCGCGAGCCGCAGAGCGGTGAGCGGGGTCTGGTGCGGCGGCTTGAGCACGAGCGTGCAACCCGCCGCCAAGGCCGGGGCCGCTTTGCGCGTGATCATCGCTGCGGGAAAATTCCATGGCGTGATCGCGCCGACGACGCCGACGGGCTGCTTCGTCACCATGTAGCGCCGCGACGCCACGGTGGTGGGAATCGTGCGGCCATAGGCGCGCCGCCCCTCTTCGGCGAACCATTTGAGGAAGGAGGCGGCGTAGATTGCTTCGCCGTGCGACTCCGCCAAGGGCTTGCCGCATTCGCGCGTCATCTCAACAGCGATCGCATCGGCGTGCTCCAAGATGAGATCATGCCAGCGCTCTAGGATACGGCCACGGTCGCGCGCCAGCATGTGGGCCCATGCGGGCAGCGCGGCGTGCGCGGCGTCGATCGCTGCGTGCGTCTCCGCGGCGCCCAGGTCGGCGACCTCGGCGATCACCTCGCCCGTCGCCGGATCATCGACGGAAAAGGTTTTTTCGCCGAGAAACTTTTCGCCGCCGATCCATGCCGCATGCCGCGCAGCCATGAGCGCGCCTCCTTGCCGTCGCCGAGACCGCGCCCTCTCGACATGAGCCGCCAACGCGTTCGATCGCGCCGCGTTCCGAGCCAATCGCATTTGATCGTCAATCGCAAGATGAGCGCTGATGCGCGCCGTTGTGCGGCATCGTGCGGAATCGAAAAAGGCGGGCGGAGGATGTAAAGTCAAATCCGTCGAGAAGTGGGGGTCTGGAGCACAGGAAAGGCGCTGTCATGAGCTGGAAGGACCTTCTCACCGTGGTGATCGACGCCGAGGGCGACGACGCCGCCATTCGATTGTCCGAGCGCCTCGCGGAGCGATTTGGCGCCAGCCGCGCGATCGCCCTGCTCACTGCGCTGCCTGACGAACCCTTGGCCTATGAGCCGACCGTGGTGGCGAGCGTGTGGGCCGACATGCTGTCGCGCGCGCGCAAGGCCGGCGAGGCGGAGCGCGCCAAACTTGCGCCGCGCATCGACGACGCCGTCGGCGCCTGCGAATTGCGACAGGCCGAAGCGTTGGCGCGTGATCTCGGCCGCGTCGCCGCCGTGCACGCGCGATACGCCGACGTCGCGCTCTTTACGCGTCCCACGGCTGGCGACGGCGGCGACGTGCGCGAGGACGTGGTCGAGGGCGTGCTGTTCCATTCGGGCCGCCCCGCTTTGTTGGCGCCGCCGGACTGGCGCGGCTCCAGCGTCGGCAAGCGGCCGCTGATCGCGTGGGACGCCTCCAGCGAAGCGACGCGCGCGCTCGCCGCGGCCGCGCCGCTCATGGAGGGCGCAGAGTCTGTTCTGGTGGTCACCGTCGACGCCAAGCCGAAGGCGTTCGGCCATGGCGACCAGCCGGGCGCCAACATCGCTGCGCATCTGAGCCGACGCGGCCATAAAGTGGATGTGCGCAATCTCGATTCCATGGGTCGCCCCACGGGGCAGACCATTCTGGACGAAGCGCGCGCCGTCGACGCCGATCTGCTCGTCATGGGCGCATACGGCCATTCGCGCCTGCGCGAACTGATGTTCGGCGGCGCTACGCGCGATCTGCTGCGGGCCGCAACGCTGCCGCTTCTGATGGCGCATTGACGCGGCGCGCGCACGCCCGTATCCGTGGCGGCTGATGTTGCACGAGCTTGTCTGAGCGCTGCGGGCTGACGTTTTGACGTCTGCGCCCGCCTGAACCCGCCGCCGCGCGCGGCGATCGGTCATGCGCACCTGACAGGCGACTTCCTTGAACATTTCAAAGCATGAACAGCGCACGCTGCACGCGCTGGCGCAGGGCGGCTGCATCGCGCACCGCAAAGACGCAAAAGGCGACGTCATCGCGGTGGACTGCCTCAATCGCGACGGTTGGCGGCTGGACGATTGCACGCTCGCGGTGTTTCAGCGCCTGCGACGCCGCCGCTTCATCCTGAGCCGCAATGGCGGGCCCTATCGCATTACGCGGGAAGGGCTCGCCGCTGTGCGCGCGCAGCTGGACAACCGCTGAGGGCGCTCAATCGGCGCGCCGCTTTCTGCTGGAACGCGCGGGCGCTGGAGCAAGTGCGCGCGCGTGCGCCGCCGCGAGCGCGCTCTTGAAGGCGGCCGCATCGACGGCCTTCAGATCGCAGCGCGTCGCGCCCATGCGGCCCCAGCCGCCTGGAACCGGCGTGAACGCCGAAGATTGCGCGCAGTAGAAGTCGCGCAGATCGGGGTCGAACATCATGTTCATGTCGGACCCGTCGGATGCGAGCGTGCAGAAGATGCGTTTTGGCGTGCGAAACGCGATGCGATCGAAATGCGGCTTCTCGCTCGTCTCCGGCATCGCGAGCGCCAAGTCGCGGGCGCGCTTCGCCGAAACCGGCATCAGGCGAGCCAGCCCGGCTTGACGTGCGCCTTGCCAAGCGCACGCGCGACGGCCTCGTGCGCGATGGCGCCGCCGAAGACATTGAGCCCCGCGGCGAGATTGGGGTCGTCCTGCAAGGCTTTCTGCACGCCCTTGCTCGCCAGCGCCATGGCGAAGGGCAAGGTCGCGTGATTGAGCGCATACGCGCTCGTGCGCGCCACCGCGCCGGGCATGTTGGCGACGCAGTAATGGATCACGCCGTCGACCACGAAGACGGGATCGTCGTGCGTGGTGGGATGGGACGTCTCGAAACAGCCGCCTTGATCGATCGAGATATCGACGAGCACGGCGCCGGGGCGCATCGTTTTCAGCATGGGTCGCGTGATCATGCGCGGCGCCGCAGCGCCGGGCACGAGCACGGCCCCGATGATCAGATCGGCTTCCTGCACGGCGGCTTCCACCGCCGCGCGGGTGGAATAGATCGTCTCCAGCCGGCCGTCGAATTCGCGATCGAGCTCCTCCAGGCGGGCGAGGTTTTTGTCGAACACCGTTACCCGCGCGCGCATGCCGACCGCGATTTGCGCCGCGTTATAGCCCGCCACGCCGGCGCCGAGGATCACGACGTCCGCCGGCTTCACCCCCGGCACGCCGCCCAGCAGCACGCCGCGGCCGCCATGCGTCTTCTCGAGGAAATTCGCGCCCACTTGGATCGCCATGCGCCCAGCGACTTCCGACATCGGCTTCAACAACGGCAACCGCCCGGCCGCGTCGGTCACTGTCTCGTAGGCGATGCATGTCGCGCCCGAGCGCATCAGGCCCTCGGCCTGTTCGGGATCGGGGGCGAGATGCAGATACGTGAACAGCGTGTGGCGCGGCGTCAGCCGCGCGATCTCGGAGAGCTGCGGCTCCTTGACCTTCACGATCATGTCAGCCGCCTCGAACACGGCCGCGGCGGACCCGAGAATGGTTGCCCCGATTCGGGCGTAGGCCGCGTCGTCCGCGCCGATGCCGGCCCCCGCGCCCGTCTCGACGAAAATCTCGTGGCCGGCCTGCGCCAGTTCAGCGGCGCTCTCGGGCGTCAGCCCGACGCGATATTCCCTGGTCTTGATTTCTTTCGGGCACCCAATGCGCATCGTCGCCTTCTTCCGTTGCGTGAGCCTTTTCTAGGCCAAGTCCCGGGCAAGTCCACAGCGTGGCGGCGCGCCAAGCCCTCGCCGAGCCGCGGTTCCCACCGGCCCGATGGCTCGGACCAGGGCGACGCGCGCGCAGCGGTCGGGCGGCCGAGCCCATCAAGACAGACGGGACTTCAGCGCAAGCATTGAGCAGCGGTGAGCGCCTCACGACAAGTCTACACGCAGGCAGGACTTCACCTCAGCTCGGCGAAGTCTTGCCTCGCCGCCCGCGGTATTGCTCACCGCCCTTGCGGTATGCGACCAAGGCCCAAAATGGGAGCCGCGCTGATGTCCGAGCCGCAAATCTTTCCCGTGCCGCGCGAATGGGCCGAGCGGGCCTATGTCGACGATCTCGGCTATCGCTCAATGCACGCCGCCGCGCTCGAGGATCCGGAAGCCTTTTGGGGCCATCACGGGCTGCGGCTGGACTGGATCAAGCCCTATTCCAAAGTGAAAGATTGCTCCTTTCACGAGGAGGATTTCCGCATTCGCTGGTACGAGGACGGCGCATTGAACGCCTCTGCGAATTGCATCGACAGACACCTCGAGAAGCGCGGCGATCAGGTCGCGATCATCTGGGAGGGCGACGAGCCCGACCAATCCAAGACCATCACCTATCGCGCACTGCACGAACACGTTTGCCGCTTCGCCAACGTCCTGAAGGCGCTTGGCGCGAGCGAAGGCGCGACGGTGACGATCTATATGCCGATGATCCCGGAAGCCGCCTATGCGATGCTGGCCTGTGCGCGTATCGGGGCGATCCATTCGGTGGTCTTCGGCGGTTTTTCGCCCGAAAGCCTCGCCAACCGCATTCAGGATTGCGATTCGAAAATCGTGATCACCGCCGATGAAGGCGTCCGTGGCGGCAAGCCGATCCCGCTGAAGCGCAATGTGGACGCCGCCATCGCGCAGGCGCCGAGCGTCGAGAAAGTGCTTGTCGTGACGCGTACGGGCGCCGATGTGCCGATGCAGGCGGGGCGCGACGTGCGCTACGAAGACATTGCGCCGACCGTGTCCGCCAATTGCCCGCCCGAGACAATGAATGCGGAGGATCCGCTGTTCATTCTCTACACCTCAGGTTCGACCGGAAAGCCCAAGGGCGTGCTGCATACGACGGGCGGCTATCTGGTCTATGCCAGCATGACGCACCAATACGTGTTCGATTATCACGATGGGGATATTTATTGGTGCACCGCCGACGTCGGCTGGGTGACGGGCCATTCCTACATCGTCTATGGCCCGCTCGCGAACGGCGCGACGACCTTGATGTTCGAGGGCGTGCCCAATTACCCAACCTCGTCGCGCTTTTGGGAGGTGATCGACAAGCACAAGGTCAACATCTTCTACACGGCGCCGACGGCCCTGCGTGCGCTCATGCGCGAGGGCGAAGCGCCGGTGAAGAAAACCTCTCGCGCGTCCCTGCGCCTGCTTGGCAGCGTCGGCGAACCGATCAATCCTGAAGCGTGGCTTTGGTATCACCGTGTGGTCGGCGATGGGCGCTGCCCAATCGTCGACACGTGGTGGCAGACCGAAACCGGCGCAGCGCTGATCACGCCTTTGCCCGGCGCCACCGCGCTGAAGCCGGGCTCCGCCACGCGGCCGTTCTTCGGCGTCAAACCGGCGCTTGTCGACGCCGAAGGAAATTTTCTCGACGGTGCAGCCAGCGGCAATCTGGTGCTGCTCGATTCATGGCCTGGTCAGATGCGCACGGTGTTCAAGGATCACAAGCGCTTCTTCGACACCTATTTCTCCACCTATAAGGGGATGTATTTCACCGGCGACGGCTGCCGCCGCGACGAGGACGGATATTACTGGATCACCGGTCGCGTGGATGACGTGATCAACGTGTCCGGCCATCGGCTCGGCACGGCGGAAGTGGAGAGCGCGCTCGTGGCGCATCCGAAGGTCGCCGAAAGCGCCGTCGTCGGCATGCCGCACGAGATCAAGGGCCAGGGCATCTACGCCTACGTGACGCTGAATGTCGGCGAGGAGCCGAGCGACGCGCTGCGCGGCGAATTGGTGCAATGGGTGCGCAAGGAAATCGGCCCGATCGCCTCGCCTGACGCCATCCAGTTCGCTCCCGGCCTGCCAAAAACGCGCTCGGGAAAGATCATGCGCCGCATTTTGCGAAAAATCGCGGAAAACGAACTGTCGAGTTTGGGCGACACCTCGACGCTCGCCGATCCCAGCGTCGTCGACGATCTCGTGAAGAACCGCGTCAACGTCTGACGCCGTGCCGCGCGCGCACAAGAGCTCGGCGAGACCCCTTGCGCCCCAAGGCGACGCGCACGGGCATTGACGTCGGGTCCGCCTCGCGTAGGTTGGCCGCATTCACCGGGGAGCCGCAAGGCTGAGAGGCGGGTATCGGACCTGCGACCCGCAACACCTGATCCGGATCATGCCGGCGAAGGGAGAAGACGATGAACAAACCCGAAGCCATGTCCGCGTTTGCAACGCCGTCGGTCACGACCGGCCCAATCGCCGGATCGCGAAAGATCTACGCCGCCGGCTGCGCCCATCCCGACCTGCGCGTGCCGTTCCGCGAGGTCGCGCTGCACCCGAGCGCGAACGAACCGCCCGTGGCGCTCTACGATTCCAGCGGCCCATACACGGATCCGAACGTGCGCATCGACATCGATGCCGGCCTGGCGCGCCCGCGCGAGGCTTGGGTGCGTGCGCGCGGCGATGTCGAGGAGATCGCCGGCCGTATCGTGCAGGACGCCGACAACGGCTTCGTCACCGGCGAAAAGCTGACGCCGCCGTTCCCCGCGAGGACGCCGGTGTTGCGCGCCAAGCCGGGCAAAGCGGTGACGCAGCTCGCCTATGCGCGCGCCGGGATCATTACGCCGGAGATGGAATATATTGCGATCCGCGAAAACATGCTGCGGACAGCCGCCGGCATCCGCGACGGCGAAGGCTTCGGCGCCGAAATCCCTGACCTGTGCACGCCCGAATTCGTGCGCAGCGAAGT
>CAZMRN010000094.1:1146-7618 GCA_964568575.1 uncultured Caulobacteraceae bacterium | reverse complement strand
CAGCGGATTGCCGGTGGGGATCTCCACCGCCGTGATGGCCTCGTCCGACACCGCGAACGGGCGCTTGGCGATGGCGCGCAGCGAGTTGCCGTGCGCCGCGATGATGAGGTTTTCTCCGCGCTGCAGCGCCGGCGCGATAAAGTCGGTCCAGCACGGCGCGACGCGCTCGAGCGTGAGCTTGAGGGATTCGGTCGCCGGCGGCGCAACGCCGGCATAGCGCCGATCGCGGCTGAAATCGTGCGGCCCGCCCGGCGCCAGCGGCGGCGGCGGCACGTCGAAAGAGCGCCGCCAGATCTTGACCTGATCCTCGCCATGCTTGGCGGCGGTCTCGGCCTTGTCGAGGCCGGTCAGCGCGCCGTAATGGCGCTCGTTCAGCCGCCAATCCTTGCGCACCGGCAGCCAGGAGAGCTTGGCCGCGTCGAGCGCGATCTGGCCGGTGCGGATGGCGCGGGTCTGCACCGAGGTGTGCAGGCCGTCGAACGCGACGCCGCTTTCGGCGAGCAGCTCCCCCGCGCGCCGCGCCTGGCGCTCCCCCTCCGCCGTCAGGTCCACATCGACCCAGCCGGTGAAGCGGTTTTCAAGGTTCCACTGGCTCTGGCCATGGCGAAGAAGGGCGAGGATGGGCATGGGACTGCTTCGCCAGCGCGCCGCGCGCCGTCAAGGCGTCACCGCGTCCGGGCGGGCCAGACGCGGGGGTTGCGCAGCACAAGCGCCGCGATCAGCGACACGACCGCGCCGATCGGGAAAATCTCGATGAAGGTGATCGGCAGGCGAAACAGCGGGTTGGCGTATTGGGCGCTGAACGCGGCCATGTCGGCGGAGAGGCGCGCGATCTCGGCCTCGGAGGCGCCCTTGGCGCGCGCGGTCTGAAGGCTGGCTTCAGTATAAGCGCCGATGAAATCCATCCCGGAGACGGCCAGCGTGATCTCCCAGCCGATGACGTACACGACGCTGGCGACCGCGCTGATCGCCAGCCCCAAGCCGAAGGCCGGCCAGAACTTGATCGCGCCGCCCGGCGCGCGATCGCGATGGCGCTTCACCGCCACGACGATGAGGCTGAACGCGGCCAGCATGAGCGCGTAGCCCAGCGCCTGCGACGACGCCATCGCGGCTGGATCGAGCCGCATCAGCGCGAGCATGACGAACATGGGGACGGCGACGATCAGGCCGGCGACGACGCCAAACGTGACGATGGTGAGGATCATAGGGCGCGCTCCGATGGCGGGATGTGATGCGGCAGCGGAGGCGAGTTTCAGGGGTGAGCGCAATCGCCCAAAAGGGTGATTTTGGGAGGTGGTCGCCGTTGCGACGTCGCTGCGGAGGCCAAACGCCCCCTACCCCAGCACCCCCAGCTCCCGCGCCTTCATCACCGCCTCCGTCCGCCGCGCCGCGCCGAGTTTCTCGAGCACGCGGGCGACATGGGTTTTGATGGTGTTGGGCGAAACGGCGAGCGCGCGCGCGATCTCCTTGTTGGAGCGGCCCGCGGCGACGAGCGTCAACACTTCGACTTCGCGCGCCGTAAGGCCGGGCGCGTTGTGGGCGTACGCAACTGGCGCGGAGGGCGCCGCCTCCGGCTGTGTCTGAAACAGCCGCGCGCCGACCCACACGCCGAGCGCCAGAAACCCTGCCGCGAGCAGCGCGAGATAGGCTTCCGTGGGCCGGCCGCGCGCCCAGAGTTGGTATTCCAGCCCCTGCAGCGCGAGCGCCGCCGCCGCCAGCGCGACGCCGTACGCGGCGAGCGAGCGCGCCATCGGAATCCATGCGCGCAAAGTCGCGCGGGATCGTTGAATGACGGCGACGACGCTAGGCATCCACGAACCCCTTCCGCCGCAGCCAATCCATCGTCACCCCCACCGCCTCGTTCAGCTTGTCCTTCTGGCCGAGATAATAGTGCGTGGCGCCTTTGATCTGGTGGAATTCAGGCGTGGTTCGCTTGAAGCCGGCGACGATGCGCGCGGCGTGCGAGGGGGTGCAGGCGTCGTCGGCGGTGTTTTCGATGACGATGGCGGGAACCGTCACATCGCCTGCGCAGGCGGGCCCGTCGGCGCGCGAGCGTTCGCTCCATTGCGACAGCCAGGCGCGCAGGCTGGAGAAGCGCGCGAGGTGCGCGGGGCTCATATTCACCTGGCGCGGCTCGCCCATGTAACACCAGTTCGGCTTGCGGTCGTTGGCGTCGATCGTGGGATCGAGCCAGCGCGGATCGGCCATGGTGCCGTGCACCACGAATCCGAACTCGTCATACGGCCGGCCGCGCTTGCGGGCGTCCTCCAGCTTCTGATCGACCCAGGCGGTGATGCGGGCGATGCGGGCCTTTTGCGCGGCCCGGTAGGTTTTCAGGAAGGCCGCCGCATAAGGCGGCTGCGCGGGATTGGCGGGGTCGTAGAGGTCCAGCGCGGGGTCGCGGTCGAACGGGTCGAGCTCATCGCGCACCGCGGGGTCGATCCACTCCGAGAGCGTGATGGCGCGGCTGACATGGGCGGCGACCTGCATCACCCCGTCGGCGGGGATCAGCCCTGCGCCCTTGAGGTCGACGGGGTCGCCGGCGGGGGTGTCGACAATCGTCGGCCGCTCGGCCTGGGACTGGTAGAACAGCGACAGAGAGCCGCCCCCCGACCAGCCCACCAGCACGACCTTCTCGAACCCCATGGCCTCCTTGGCGTGGCGCACATAGGCGCCGAGATCGAGCGCCACCTTCTCCATGATCAAGGCCGTGTCGTTGTGCGGATAGCGCGAGCCGCAGCACAGGACCGGCACGCCCGCATGCGCGAGGGCGGTCGGAAAAGGCAAAAGATTCATCAGCCCCGTGGGGTGCATGAACACCGCCGCCGTGCGGCTGGGCGGCGCGCCGATGGGCAGCATGGCCTGCCCCTCGCAGACCACGACATCCCCGCCGCCGCCATATGTCTCCTTGAAGGGCTGCTTTTCGTGGCGGATCAGCGTCAGCGGGCGGCGCTGGATGTCGTACGGCATAGCGATCTCCTGGGCCCGGCGCCGCGGCGCAGCAAAGGCGTTGAACTTTCCGTGAGGTTCGCCCATTCAGGCGGCGGCCTCGGCTCCCCTCCCTCGAAAGGCATCCCATGGGTATGACGCCCCGCCCCGACATCGCGGCGAACACGATCGACTTCGAGACGAGCGCCCTCGTCAAGCCGACCGGCTTTCGCGAATACGACGCGCGCTGGTGGTTCGGCGCGCCGGGCTCGGCCAAGCCGCCGGAGCTGAACCTTCTGGGCGTCGAGGTCTTGGGCCTGGGCCTGGGCACGCTGGCGCACGAATTCGGCGTCGCGCCGCAGATCGTCGTGGGCCACGATTACCGCGCCTATTCGCTGTCGATCAAACAGGCGCTGACGCTGGGCCTGATGCGCGCCGGGATGACGGTGCACGATATCGGACTGGCGCTGTCGCCGACGGCGTATTTCGCGCAATTCGATCTCGACGTGCCGTGCGTGGCGATGGTGACGGCCTCGCACAACGAAAACGGCTGGACCGGCGTGAAAATGGGCGCAGCGCGACCGCTGACGTTCGGGCCGGAGGAAATGGGCCGCCTGCGCGACATCGTGCTGGGCGGACGCTTCGTCGAGCGCGCGGGCGGCGCCTATCGCAGCGTCGCCGGCATGCGCGAACGCTATGTCGCCGACGTCGCGTCCCGACTGCGCTTGACGCGGCCCCTGAAAGTCGTTGCGGCGTGCGGCAACGGCACGGCGGGCGCGTTCGCGCCGGATGCGCTGCGCCGCATGGGCGCCGATGTGATCGAAGTGGATTGCACGCTCGATTGGCGTTTTCCGAACTACAACGCCAATCCCGAAGACGCCGAAATGTTGCACGCCATGGCGGACGCGGTGCGCACGCACGGCGCCGATCTGGCGCTCGGCTTCGATGGCGACGGCGATCGCTGCGGCGTGGTCGACAATGAGGGCGAAGAAATCTTCGCCGACAAGGTCGGCCTCATGCTCGCGCGCGATCTTTCCGCGCAGCACGCCAACGCAACCTTCGTCGTCGACGTGAAATCGACCGGGCTCTATGCGGTCGATCCCGTGCTGAAGGCCAATGGCGCGACCGTGGATTATTTCAAAACCGGCCATTCCTACATCAAGCGCCGCACCACGGAATTGTCCGCGCTCGCTGGCTTTGAAAAATCCGGGCATTTCTTCTTCAGGCCGCCGCTGGGCTTGGGCTATGACGACGGGCTCGTCGCGGCTTCGGCCGTGCTGGCCATGCTCGACCGCAATCCGGGCCGCAGCCTTTCCGATCTGCGCAAGGCGCTGCCGCAGAGCTTCACCTCGCTGACGATGTCCCCGCATTGCGACGACGACAAGAAATATCAGGTCGTCGAGCGCGTGGTGGCGGACTACCAGGCGCTGGGCAAGGCGGGCGCCTCCATTCTTGGGCGGCCGATCCGCGACGTGAACACCGTCAATGGCGTGCGCGTGACGTTGGAGGACGGGTCATGGCTGCTCGTGCGCGCCTCGTCCAACAAGCCCGAGCTTGTCGTCGTGGTCGAGAGCATGACGAGCGACGCCGACATGCGCGCGCTGTTCCGCGACGAGGTGAAGCCGCGCTTGCAGAAGTTTCCCGAAGTCGGCACGTACAATCAGGAGATTTGACGCATGCGCGTGACGATGATCGGCGCCGGCTATGTGGGCCTTGTGTCCGGCGCGTGCTTTGCGGATTTCGGGCACCATGTGACGTGCGTCGACAAGGACCCCGCCAAGATCGACAAGCTGAAGAACGGCGTAATGCCGATCTTCGAGCCGGGCTTGGATCAGCTCGTGGCGCAGAACGTGCGCGAAGGGCGGCTCGATTTCACGCTCGAAGCGGGCCCCGCGATCCGCGAGTCGGAGGCCGTGTTCATCGCCGTCGGCACGCCTTCGCGGCGCGGCGACGGCCACGCCGACCTGTCCTATGTCTATGCGGCGGCCGAGGAAATCGCCGACGCCATGACCGGCTACACCGTGGTGGTGACGAAATCGACCGTTCCGGTCGGCACCGGCGACAAGGTCGAGGAGATCGTGCGCAAACGCCGGCCCGACGGCGATTTCACCGTCGTGTCGAACCCGGAATTCCTGCGCGAAGGCGCAGCGATCAGCGATTTCAAGCGCCCCGACCGCATCGTCGTCGGCACGGACGAAACGCGCGCGCAGCACGTCATGCGTGAGCTCTATCGGCCGCTGTTCCTGAACGAAACGCCGCTTCTGTTCATGGGCCGGCGCACGTCCGAGCTGACCAAATACGCCGGCAACGCGTTTCTGGCGATGAAGATCACCTTCATCAACGAGATCGCCGATTTGTGCGAGCAGGTCGGCGCGAATGTGCAGCAGGTCGCCCGCGGCATCGGGCTTGACAATCGCATCGGCGGAAAATTCCTCAACGCCGGGCCGGGCTATGGCGGCTCGTGCTTTCCCAAGGACACGCTCGCGCTGGTGCGCACCGCACAGGAAGCCGGCGCGCCGCTCGAGCTGATCGAAACCACTGTGCGGGTCAATGACGCGCGCAAGAAGGCGATGGCCGCCCGCGCCATCGCGGCGTTCGGCGGCGACGTGCATGGCAAAACGATCGCGGTGCTGGGGCTGACGTTCAAGCCCAATACCGACGACATGCGTGACGCGCCCTCGCTCGACATCATCCCCGCCTTGCAGGCGGCGGGCGCTTCGGTGCGCGCCTTCGATCCCGAAGGCATGCATGAGGCGCGCAAGCATTTCGACGGCCTCGCCTTCGCCGACGGCCCCTATGCGTGCGCCGCCGGCGCCGACGGCGTTCTGATCCTGACGGAATGGGATCAATTCCGCGCACTCGATCTGCAGCGCGTCAAGACGTCGCTGAAGGCGCCGATCATTGTCGATCTGCGCAACATCTACGATCCCGACGAGATGCGCGACGAGGGCTTTTCCTACACGAGCATCGGCCGGCCGTAGCGCCTGGAGCATGGACGCCCTCGTCCATGCGCCTTGTGCGCACGCGCTTTAGCCGAACAGCTTCGGCTCGACCTCGCTATGCCAACGCCAGGCGGAGGCGACGATGTCGTCCAGCGAGCGTTGCGGCGACCACCCGAGGGCCGCGCGGGCATAGGCGTTGTTCGCCAGCAAGGCCGGCGAATCCCCGGCGCGGCGCGGCGTGATCGCGGCGGGCACGGCCTTGCCGGTCACGCGTTCGACGGCGGCGAGCAATTCCTTCACGGTCGTGCCGTCGCCGGTGCCAAGATTCGCCGCGATGCTGTCGCCGCCGCCGACGAGGCGCTCGATGGCGCGGACATGCGCGTCGGCGAGGTCGAGCACGTGCACGTAATCACGCAAGGCCGTGCCGTCGCGCGTGTCGTAGTCATCGCCGAATATGCTGAAGCCCGCGCGCCGACCGATCAGCGTGAACAAGGCGAGCGGAATGGCGTGAGACTCCGGATCGTGGCGCTCGCCGACGCCGAACTCCGGCGCAGCGCCGGCGGCGTTGAAATAGCGCAGATGCGCGAAGCGGATTCCATAGG
>CAZMRN010000094.1:0-1125 GCA_964568575.1 uncultured Caulobacteraceae bacterium | reverse complement strand
GCGGCTCGCCTGCTCGATCATCAGCTTCGACCAGCCATAGGGATTGAGCGGCGCCTGCGGGTGGCTCTCATCCATCGGCAGGAATTGCGGCGCGCCATAGGTGGCGCAGGTGGACGAGAACACGAACGCCTTGATGTTCGCATCGCGCATCGCGTCGAGCACGGTCAATGCGCCGGCGACATTGTTGTCGTAAAAGCTCGACGGATCCTTCACCGAAACGCCAACCTCGATCAGCGCGGCGCAATGCAGCACCGCATCGGGCCGCTGCTCTGCGATCACGGCGTCGAGGCGGGCGCGGTCGCGGATGTCGCCGCGCTCGAGGCGGCCCCATTTGGCGAACGCCGCGTGGCCGTTCGACAAATTGTCGTAAACCACGACCTCGTGGCCGGCCTGGCTCAAAGCGAGACAGCAATGCGCGCCGACATAGCCGGCCCCGCCCGTGACCAACACTTTCGCCATGCGTCATCCCCTTCGCGCCTGCCTAACAGGCCAGGTGCGCTGCGCCAATGTCGGACGCCCCAGGCGTGGACGCAAAGCCGGCGCCGCCGTACAAGGCCGCATGATCGCTTCCATATCGGGCGCCTTGGCGGAGCATCGCGCCAGGCTGAACGGCGCCGCCATCCTCGATCTGTTCGCCGCCGATCCGGGACGGGTCGAGGCATTGACCTTCAGCGCCCCGCCCTTGACGCTCGATCTCTCCAAGGAGCGCATCGACGTGGCGGCGCTGCAGGCGATCATGCGCCTGGCTGAAGCGCGCGGCTTCCACGCCCAGCGCGCAGCCCTGTTCGCCGGCGAGATCGTCAATCCTACCGAAGGCCGCGCCGCATTGCATACGGCGTTGCGCGGCGTAGGCCCCAGGGATGCGGTCGATGAAGCGGCCGCAGTGCGTGACCGCGTGCGCGCGCTGGCGCAGACGCTGCGCAGCGGCGCGCTGAGCGGCGGTGCAGGGGTTGCGATCGACACGATCATCCATATCGGCATCGGCGGATCCGATCTCGGCCCGAGGCTCGTCTTTGATGCTTTGCGTCCCTATCGGAACAACGCCGTTTCGCTTCGCTTCGCGGCGAACATCGACGGCGCCGACATCGTCGATGCGTTGGAGGGCTGCGATCCCGCGCGCACGCT
>CAZMRN010000093.1:0-7631 GCA_964568575.1 uncultured Caulobacteraceae bacterium | reverse complement strand
CGCCGACGCCGTCGTGCTCGAGGCCGTGACGACAGCCGAAGCGGGCGGGCGCGGCGTGATCTCGACCTTCCTGCGCACTGACGGGCGCATGCACGACCTGCTCTATGTCGATGGCGGCCCCTCGCAGACCGGCACGGTCGGCAAGCTGCGGATGCAGGGCAACGCCGTGTTCCGCCAGGCGGTGGAGCACATCTCGGGCGCCATGCTGGAGGCGTGCGCGCGCGGCGGCGTGCCGCTGTCGGCGGTCGACTGGTTCGTGCCGCACCAGGCCAATCAGCGCATCCTCGACGGCGTCGCCCGCAGGCTGGGCATCGCGCCGGAGAAGGTGGTGTCCACCGTGGCGCTGCACGGCAACACGTCGGCCGCCTCGGTGCCGCTGGCGCTGGACCAGGCGATGCATGACGGGCGCATCAAGCCCGGCGATCTCGTGCTGGTCGAGGCGCTCGGCGGCGGGCTGACCTGGGGCGCCGGCCTGATCCGGGTTTGACCTAAAGGCATCCCGCACCTAGGGTTTTGGCGTTAGCTTTGGAGCTGGCCATGACCACGCCCAAGACCGTGACCCGCGCCGACCTGATCGATTCCGTCGCCCGCAAGGCGGATTTGCCGCGCGCCGACGCCGCCGCCCTGGTCACCGAAGCGCTCGACCGCATCGCCGCGAGCCTGGTCGAGGGCGAACAGGTGAAGCTCTCCCGCTTCGGCAATTTCGTCACCCGCGCCAAGCGCCAGCGCATCGGGCGCAACCCCAAGACGGGCGAGGAAGTGCCGATCACGCCCCGCCGCGTGGTGACCTTCCGCCCCTCGCAATTGCTCCGCGAGCGGGTCGAAAGCGCCAAGACCCGGCGCTAGAGGCTTTCAGTCATCGACAAGCGGCGCGCGCGGGGCTAATCCCTCCGCCCTGTTCGGAGCGTGGCGCAGCCCGGTTAGCGCACCAGTCTGGGGGACTGGGGGTCGTGGGTTCGAATCCCGCCGCTCCGACCATTTAAGTAATTGAAAATTGAAGCTTCAGTTAGTCCTGGTCAATTCCACTGTCGCGTTCTGATCTCCGGGCACACCAGGGCGCCACGTCATGCCTCAGAGATTGCTAGACGTTAACGCTCTGCTACCCTTGAGCGAGGGGGCGACGCATGGACGCCAGAGATACGCTTGAACTGGTTGGGCTTCTCCTCGCTATCTTGGCGGGGTTCGGGGCCGTTGCCGCGCCAGCCTTTAAGTTCGGCGAGTGGATGGGAAAGCGCTCGGCGGACGCCGAGGGGGCGAATGAAGTCGCAGCGCTCCAAGCTGAACTCGCAGAGAAGTCGGCGCAACTCGACCGGCTGACCAACGAACTCAGCGAGGCGGCTCGGGACCGCCAAGCGCAAGAGCGTCAGCTGCTTGAAGCTTTCTCTTCCAATGAAAAAATCTGGCGGCGCTTTGAGGCGAAGAAGCCGCCCGGCTTCGACGCCACGATGGCACGCGGTAAGTCCAAGATTATCACAGTGGGTAACCTAAAGGGGGGCGTGGGCAAGACTACTTTGACCGTCAATCTCGCGGCCTATTTCGCAAGAAAGCTTGGGAAGAAGGTGTTGGTGATCGACCTCGACTACCAAGGGTCGGCATCAAACACACTACGGCGCTTTGTCCAAGAACCAGAGACCCGCTCCAAGGTTGACGCGCTTTTCAGCCGGAATTGGATGCCGGCTGTTTTTGGCAACGCGGTCGAGAGCCTCGAAAGCAAATTGCCGCGCGCGTTCCTTCTGCCCTCTGCACATGGTTTCGACGACACCGAAAACAGAGTGATGATCGAATGGTTCGCAGCGGGCGGCGAGTTTGACGCGCGGTATCACCTTGCTCGTTATTTTTGCGATGGTGAGGCTTCAAGCCGATACGACGTGATTTTGATCGACACCCCGCCCCGGCTGACCACAGGGATGATAAACGCTCTTTGCGCGAGCACGCACCTGCTGGTGCCGACGCGACTGGATATCCTCTCGGCAGAAGCGGTGGCGCCGTTTCTCAAGAGCGTCGAGACACTAGTGGGCGATCTAAACCCCACCGTGAAGCTCGCGGGCGTCGTGGGGACAATGACGCGGGACTACCGCATCGACGGTCCAAGCCGCGATGCAATGTCAACACTGCGCGATGCGCTCCAATGGTTTGGCAACCCCGCGCCTCTGTTCGACGGAATTCTTCCTACCAAGACGAGTATCGCGGACGCCGCCGGAAGGGCGGTAGCCTATGTGACCGACCCTGACGTGCGGCCAATTTTTGATATGATAGGCGACCAATTGGCGAAAAGGATCGAACTTTGAAGATAAAGGCGTTCGCAACAGTCATTGAAGCCTGCGCCGAGTTCTTCGAACTATGCGGCCGAAACGACCACGCCCGGGACCTTACCGAATTCGTTTCGGCATTGAAACGCCATGCGAGGCGCGACCTGCCAGGGTTCTTTACTCCCCATTCACGACCGAGCGCCGACTCTGTATGGGAACAAGAGTCGAGTCGTTTGCAAGTGAAGCACCTCGCGAAAGCCATCGAATCCGCCGGCCAGCTCCTTACCGCTGCGGGTGTCGCCGCAAAGGGGCAGGAGTTGGCTACGGTCGCGAAAGAATTGTCCGGGCATGGGCACGTTCCGGTTCACGCGCTTATTGAGCGAGTTGAGGCCGCGCAAGAGGAAGCGAGAACGGCAGCAATCGCCGAATTTGTTCGACGATTGGAAGCGGCTCAGAAGAACCGCGAGCAATTCGAAAAGATCGTCGTCGAGCTTAGCTCGAAGTCAGCAGACATTGTCGGACCCGTCGCTGTTGGCTACGTGCAAGGCAAAGCCAAGTATGGCTCCAAACCAAAAGCGCTGGCCGCAATTCGCGACAAGCGATTCGAACGAGCGCGGTTGTTCGAAAAGATGGGCGAATAGGCTCCAGCTCGCACGATTGCTACCTCTGGGTTATCGTCTTCATCACGAATCATGGCTGCGGAACTTAAGACTCGCGCCCCGAGGCAGCACACCTTCAAAAACATCGCAGCATACCCGACACTGGTTGGTTCGATTGGGGAACAACCAAGACGTTCATGCTCGGCCCCAACGGGCCACGTAAATCAGCTTATCGATTCCAGGGTGCTGACGGAGAACAAATCCGCCCTGGGGGACTTGGGGTCGTGGGTTCGAATCCCGCCGCTCCGACCAGTTTTGCGATCATTGCATGGCGGCACGCGGGTGACGCGCGTCACCGCGCGCCGCGGCAGGCCCGCCTAGTCTCCATCCTGTCGGCGCGAGGGCCGACATGGATGGAGCAGTCCCGATGAAAACCGTGTTCGCCGCCGCCGCCGCTGCGCTCGCCCTGATCGCGTTCGCCGCACCCGCCTCCGCCGCGCCGCGCGGCGCGCAAGAGGCGAGCATCGTCGTCTCCTACGCCGATCTCGATTTGAATCACGAAGCCGGCGCACGCCGCTTGATCCAGCGCGTCGAAAGCGCCGCCGAGCGCGTGTGCGGGGCCGATGCGAACGTGCGCCAATTGGCCGTCCGCCGCGCCTATCGCGCCTGCGTGCAGGAAACCATGGCCGACGCGCTGGCGCCGATGTCGCATCCGGTGGTCGCGCAACTCTTCCGCGGCGATCGCGCACGCGGCTGAGCGTCAGCGGAGTTGATTGTGCGTTTCTGAAAATATGCGCGCCGATGAAAAGGATCGACAGCGCTGCAGGCTCGGCCCCGGCGCAAGCCGGGGCCCATCTTCGTTTCGAAAAAGGCGAACAGTGCGCGATTATCGGTGCGCCATTCGCCCCGGCCTGCGCCGGAGCCGAGCAGACGTGGTTGCGCGCGTGTGAAAACATCGACCCCGGATCAGGCTTCGCCTGTCCGGGGTGATGGGGCAGCGCTCAGCGGCGCAGGGTGAGGCCGATCCAGGCGATGTTCTGCTCGTAGGAGCGGTCCTGGCCGGTGACGACGGCGTCGTTGGAGTCCTGCTCAGCGCGGGTGTAGCGGCCATTGATCGTGGCGACGCGGTTGAGCAGCCAATCGATGCCGGCGGTGTATTGCGTGCGGTCGTCCTCGCGCTGGGCGACGGTCGGGGCGGCGTTGGTTTCGTTGTATTCGTCGCGGATGAAGCGGCCTTCGCCGATCAGCACGATGTTGCGGCGCAATTCGTGATCCACCCGCACGCCGTAATCGGCGCGCGTGATCGAGCCGACGCCGGCGACGCCCGCCTCCTCGATGTTGCGCGCCGCCGACAGCGCCACGGTGGTCAATTGCGTGGGGAACCAATCGACCTTGCCGCTGACGGAGAGGCCGTTGGCTTCCGGATACGTGGCGGCGTCGTCGAACGTGGCCCAGGAATAGCCGACGCCGATTTCGCCGCGCAGCAGGCGTGTGATGTCGAACGAGGCGCCGGCGAGCGCCTGCGTCACTTCGAAATCGCGGTTGCCGCCGAAGGCCGGGTCCTTAACGTCGTAGCTGCGCCAGCCCTGAGACCCCGACACGAACAAGGCGGTGTCGGGCGAGAGCGCGAAATCGACGCGGGCGGTGATGTCGGCAGCGTCGACGTCGCGGAAATCCTGCGCGAACACTGCGCCGCTCGACAGCCGGCCATTGTCGAAATCGACCTGCGAGGCGTCGGCGTCGAGCGCCACGCGCACGCGGTTGAGCTCCGCCGTGACGCCGAGCGAACCGGCTTTGGTCTCGTATTCGATGGGATCGACGAGGCGCGAGGCGCCGCCTGCGGTGCGCGGATCGTTGACGCCGCGCGCCTCGAAGGCGCTGCCATAGCTCAGCGCGCCGTCGATGCGCACCGCACGCGTCACATCGAGGCGGGCGTCGGCGCCGAGCGAATAGCTCGACGTGTCGTTCTGGCTGTTGTCGGAATATTTGTCGGTCGCGGCGGCGGCGGTGACGTTGAAGGCGTGGCGCGACCAGATCGAGCTGAACCGCGCCGAGCCGGCCAGGCGCGCGATGGTGTCGGAGATTTCGTCGGCGGCGTCGGCGAAGACGTTGTCGTTGGATTCCGCCGAGGCGGTGATGCTGGGAAAAAACCGGAAGCCGCCGGCCGGCATGCCGGCCGTCTCGTATTCCGGGCGCGGCCGATCCCGCACGCCCTGATTGTTGCCGCGGTCATAGGGCGCGTTGCGGTCTTGCGCCATGGCGGCGCCCGCGTTCAACAGCGCCGTCAGTCCCAGAAGGACGCCGCCCGTACGCTTCAGGCCGCTGAACTTCATCCCCAACTCCCCAAGCCTTGCGCCGGCGCGCTTCGCGCATCCGACCGAAGGGCGGATCATGGCTGCGGCGCTTCTGCAGCGCAGCAGGCTCGCCCCAGAGCCGTTAACCTGCGTAAACTCGTCGCGTCCGGTTTGGAAGGGGGGCGCGCACGAGACCTCCCGCACCGCGGCGCGGAGGACACGCATGATCGACGCCGCAGGCGCGCCCGAGGACCAGTCGAGAAGCGGCGCGCGCGCTGCGCCCGCCGCCATCGATCGCGGCGCGTTCTCGTGGGCCTTGTTCGAGTGGGCCCGCAATCCGTACGTGATCCTGTGCGTGATCTACGTGTTCGCGCCCTATGTCGCCACGACCGTGATCGGCGACCCTGTGCGCGGCCAGGAGACGATCTCGTCCTGGCACAAGATTTCCGGCTTCGTCGTCGCCCTCACTGCGCCTTTTCTCGGCGCCGCAGCCGATCGGATGGGCGCGCGCAAGCCGGCGCTTGCGGTGGTGCTGGCGCTGTTGGCGCCGGCGGTGCTGATCCAGTGGTGGGCGATGCCGGGCGAGGGCGGTCTGCCGCTCTGGGCCGTGGGCGCAGCGATCGTGGCGGCCGGCATCGCCTTCAACTGGACCGAAGTGCTGCACAATTCGATGCTGACGCGCGCCTGCACGCCGGCGGCGCTGCCGCACGTTTCGGGTCTGGGGCTGGCGCTCGGCAACGCGGCGTCGGTGCTGCTTCTGGTGTTCGTCCTGCTCACCATGGCGTTGCCGGGGCAGGTGGATTGGGCGTTCGTGCCGGATGCGCCGTGGTTTGGTCTCGACCCCGCCGCGCATGAGCCCAGCCGCATCGTCGCGCCGCTATCGGCGCTGTGGCTGGTCGCGTTCGCCATCCCGCTGTTCCTGTTCACCCCGGATCAGCGCGCGACCGGCGTGTCCTTCCTGGCGGCGGCGCGCGACGGCGTGATGGGCGTGGCGCGCACGATTTCGAAGCTGCGCGACCACCGCAACGTCGCGATGTTCCTGATCGCGCGGATGCTTTACGCGGACGGCAAAACCGCGATCCTGATTTTCGGCGGCGTCTATGCGGCGGGCGTGCTCGGCTGGGAGCTGGTCGAGATGCTGGCGTTCGGCGTCATCCTGTCGATTTTTGCGGTGTTCGGCGGCTTCGCCGGCGGCTGGCTCGACGACGCCATCGGCCCGAAGAATGCGGTGGCGCTGGAGATCGGGGTGACGCTGGCGTGCCTGGTCGCCATGGTGTCTATGGCGCCGGACTCCATGTTCTTCTTCGTTCCGGTCGATCCCGCCGCCACCGTATGGTCCGGCCCGGTGTTCCAGACCGCGCCGGAGCTCGCCTATATCGGCATCGCCATGCTGATCGCGATCTCGATCACGGCGGCCTATGCGTCGAGCCGGACGCTGATGGCCCGGCTCGCGCCGGCGGGCATGGAAGGCGAGATTTTCGGGCTCTATGCGCTGTCGGGGGCGGCGACGGTGTGGCTCGGCCCGCTTCTGGTTGAGGAATTCACCCGCGCCTATGACAGCCAGAAGATCGGCTTCGCCTCGATCGCCATCCTGCTGGTGGCGGGGTTCGTCGCGATGCTGTTCGTCAAGCCGCCCGCGCGCTGAACGGGCGCCTTGGAGCGCGGACGACCTCGTCCGCGCAAACGCCGCCGCAGCCGCTAGGGCGCCTTGTTCATCCAGTCGAACAGCGGCTTCAGCGGCAGGCCCCAGGCGACGCCCGCGATCCCGTAATAGAGCGCAAGCGCCCAGGGCGCCGCGCCGTGCAGCCGTTCGCCGAGGCTCACAGCCGCCACGACATAAACGGCCAGAAAGCCGATGATCACGGCCGACCCGATCGCGCGCCGCGTTCGCCCTCCCATGCACCGCCTCCAGCGTCGCTGCGACGCAATCCGCCGCCGTCGCGCTGCGCTATGTAGAGCTGTGTGGGAGCCTGCAAGCGATGACCGCCGCCGCGTCTGAAAAAAATGTCGAGCCCCTGGCCGCGGCCTGGTTTGCGACGCTGGCGGCGCTGGTGGTGGCGATGATCCTGGTCGGCGGCGCCACGCGGCTCACCGATTCCGGGCTGTCGATCACCGAATGGGATCTCGGCAAGGGCTTGACCCCGCCGCTCACCGCGGCGCGCTGGGCGGAGGAATTCGCCCTCTACCGGCAGACGACGGAATACCAGGTGCAGAACGCGGGCATGAGCCTGGCGGCCTTCCAGACCATCTATTGGTGGGAATGGGGCCATCGCTTTCTGGGCAAGGTGCTGGGCCTGGTGTGGGCTGCGCCGTTCGTGGTCCTGCTCGCGACCGGCCGGCTCAAGGGGCGCGTCGGCGCGTCGCTGGCCTTGGGCGCGCTGGGCGGGCTGCAGGGCGCGATCGGCTGGTGGATGGTGGCATCGGGCCTGACCGAGCGCACCGATGTCAGCCATTTCCGGCTCGCGGTGCACCTGCTCAACGCGCTGTTC
>CAZMRN010000092.1:0-7699 GCA_964568575.1 uncultured Caulobacteraceae bacterium | reverse complement strand
GTGGCGCAACACACGATCGTGCTCGTCGACGCCACCGACGCGCTCGAGCCGCGCCATCGCCGGCGCCTGCGCGCGGTCGTCGACCAGGAGCGCGCGCGCCTTGCGCCCTATGGGCGCTTGACCATCGCGCGCCTGAGGCCGGCGCGGCCGAGCGACCCGGAAATCCTGTTTTCGCTGTGCGCGCCGCGCGCGGGCGAAGACGCCAATCCGCTGTTTGAAAATCCGCAGAAAATGCAGGCGCATTGGGATGCGGCGTTCGGCGCGGCGATGACGCGGGCGCTGCGGCGGGCGGGCGCATCCTCCGCCGCACAGGCGTCGCCGATCACCGCCGGCTTGCGCGCGATCGCCGCCGACGTGACCTTCACCGCCGACATTCAAGCGCGGCGCATCGTGCTCGTCAGCGATCTGTTGGAATTTAATCCACAGGGATTTTCACTCTACGCCGACGGCGCCGATTTCGCCGCGTTCGCCACCAGCCGCGACGGCGCCGCCGGGCCCCCGGACTTGGACAATGTCGACGTGCGCGTCGTGACGCTCGATCGCGACGACCAGGCGGCGCGACAGGCGCGTGCCCGCGCTGTGTTTTGGGCGCCATACTTCGACGCCGCATCAGCGCGCAGCGTGGAATTCGACGCCGCGCCCTGAGCCCGGCGCTTTCATCTCCATCGACTCGCGCTAACGTCACGCCATTGCAATAAATGAGGCGAGGCGCGCGTGGCTTTCTCTTGGCAAGGCGACAGCGGACGGTGGTATCCGGTGGATGTGGCGCGCTCCAAGCGCTCCTGGGAGCCGGTCGGCGGCGTGTACATGTTCGTCAAGCCAAGCCCGGACGAAACGATGGAATCCGGCGGCCCGGTGATGCTGTACATCGCGCACACGCACAGCCTCGCGGAAGCGCTGGCGCGGCATGACATGTGGGCCGCGGCCGATCAGCTCGGCGCCAAGGAAATCCATCTGCTGACTGCGCCGGACGAGCGCCAGCGCGAGGCCATCTTCAACGACATCCTCAACGCGCACACGCCGATCCTGAACCGCCAGATGCTGCGCCGCGTGGCGTAAGCCTGCACCGCTAAAGCGGCGTCCATTCCTCATGCGCCGGCAACGGCGCGAAGATGTCGTCGAGCAAGCGATCGGTCACGCCTTCGAGCGTCGCCGGCGACCATTTCGGCGCATTATCCTTGTCGATGATCACGGCGCGCACGCCTTCGATGAAATCGTGGCGATGCACGACGCGGCAGGCGATGCGGTATTCCATGCGCATCACATCCGCGAACGCGACGCAGCGCGCGCCTTCGCGCAATTGCCGAAGCGCGACCTTCAAGGTTTGCGGCGATTTCGTGCGCAGCGTTTCAAGCTGCGCGGAAGCCCAGGCGCCGCCGTCATGCGCCAAGGCGGCGAAAATGTCCTCGACCGTGTCGAGACCGAACAAGCCATCGAGCGCGACATCGCCCGGGACGACCGGCGCGCCGTCGGATTCGTCGAGCGCATCGAGCCCTGAGCGCAGCGCCCGCGCGGGATCGGGCATGTCGGCGGCGCCGGCGATCTGCGTGCGCACCGCCGTCAACAAAGCGCTTGGCGCATAATGCGTCGCGACGCCGGCGGAGACGCATTCTTTCCCCTTCAAGCGCGCGCCGGTGAGCGCGAGCCACACACCGAGCGCAGGCTGCGGCAGGCGCGGCAAGAACCAGCCGCCGCCAACGTCGGGAAACAGCCCAATGCCGGTTTCAGGCATGGCGAATGTGGTGCGTTCGGTGGCGATGCGAAACGCGCCATGCACCGAGATGCCGACGCCGCCGCCCATCGTGACGCCGTCGATCAGCGCGACATAGGGCTTCGGATACGATTGAATGAGATGGTTGAGCCGGTACTCGGTGTGAAAGAAGCGCCGCGCCTCTGCGCCATCGCCCGCGCCGCTTTCGGCGAGCATGCGAATATCGCCGCCGGCGCAGAAGCCGCGCGTGCCTTCTGCGTGATCGACAAGCACAACGGAAACGTTCGGATCGTCGCGCCAGGCGAGCAGCGCTGCGCTCATCGCGGCGCACATCTCGGCGTTGAGCGCGTGCAACGCGGCCGGCCGATTGAGCGTAATGCGCCCCACCCTGCCTTCGACGCGCGCGATGATCTCCGGCTCTGTCGACATCGCATTCCTCAACGCAAAGCGGCGATCGCCGGCGCGGTGTGATCGGTGAACACGCCGTCGACGCCCAGGTCGGCGAATTGCGCGATCTCGCCTTCGAGATCGCCGCGCGTGCGCAGGTAATCGGGGGCCTCGGGATCGCCGCGGCGGCGCTCCAGCGGCAGGAAATAATTCTCCGCCCGGAAGGTCCAGACATAGACTTTGAGGTCGACGAAATGCGCGCGGCCGACGAGATTGGTCGCGGGCAAGGACCGCCCCTGCGCGTCGCGTGGAATGATCAGCGATTTCTCCACGCCGATCGCATCGGCATATTGGGCGATCGCGCGCAGCCCGTCATTGGCGACCATGTCGGCGTAGCGCCGCGTCGGTTCGTCCGCAGGCCCGCCGCTCGCGGCGATCAATTGCACGCTTTCGACATTGGCGAACGATCCGAGCTCCGCCAGGCGCCGCAGCGGCGCGATTTCGAAACATTGCGCGAAGATGCGCGGCCCGGCCCGCTCGCGCCGCCACATGCCGACCCGGTCCATGAACTCGACCGCCATGTCCAGGCCGACGCTCTGGAAATGGCGCGGATGCTTGAGCTCCGGACAAACGCCGACGCCGCCTTCGTGCGCCAGGCGCAGCACCTCGTCGAAGGTGGGGATGGCTTCCTGCCCGTCGAAATAGGCCGAACCCGGCCGCAAGTCCGGCAGGCGTTCTTTGCAGCGCAGCGTTTTCAATTCCTCAAGCGTGAAATCTTCAGTGAACCAGCCGCTGACCTCGACCCCGTCGATCCGCTTCACGGTGCGGCGATCGGCGAATTCGGCGCGCGCGGCGACGTCCGTCGTGCCGGAGATTTCGTTCTCGTGCCGGCACACGAACACGCCATCCTTGCTCAGCACGAGATCGGGCTCGATCACATCGGCGCCCTGCGCCATCGCCAGCCGATAGGCCGCGATCGTGTGCTCGGGCCGCTCGCCGCTGGCGCCGCGATGCGCGATCACGAGAGGGCGGCGCTGACCCAAGCTAGGCAGGGAGAGCTGCGGCAGCGGCGTTTGCGCACAACCGGCGAGCGCGGCGGCGCCCAGGAGCATGGAGCGTCTGCGCATCACACGCGCTCATCTTGCGGCGCCAGTCGCGTCATCATGAGCCCCACGAAAATCATCGTCGCATAGGCGGCGAGCAGAAGCGCTGCAAAAGCCTCGCTTAAGCTCGGATCGAGATTGGGGAACACCTGTTCGAAGTTGGAGACGACATAGACATCCAGCGCCATGCCCGGGAAGGCCAGCCCGATGGCCGCCTCCGCCTCGTCGCCGCGCGCCTCGCCGATGACGCGCAACAACAGCGCGGTGATGAGCGCCATCGCCAAGGGCACGCCGATCAGTAGACCGAGTTGCAGCCGCTCGTCGGGATAGAAAACCAGGTGGCCATAGAAGCGCAAGCCCAACGTGGCGGCGAGCCACAGGAGAAAGCCGACGGTCGCTGCGCGAAAGATCATGACCGCAACACCTCCCGCGCCACGATCACGCGCATGATCTCATTGGCGCCTTCGAGAATCTGGTGGACGCGCAGATCCCGCACGATCCGCTCCACTTCATAATCCACGAGATAGCCGTAGCCGCCATGCAATTGCAGCGCGTCATTGGCGACTTTGAAGCCCATATCGGTGACGAAGCGTTTCGCCATGGCGCAAAACTTGGTCGCGCTCGCATCGCCGGCGTCGAGACGCCGCGCGGCCTCATACAACAGCGCGCGCCCCGCTTGCAGCTCGGTCTCCATATCGGCCAGCTTGAATTGCGTGGCCTGGAAGTCCGACAGCGCTTTGCCGAATTGCTTGCGCTCTTGCGCATAGGCGAGCGCGCGCTCGAACGCATCCTGCGCGCCGCCGAGCGAACAGGCCGCGATATTGAGCCGCCCGCCATCGAGCCCGCGCATCGCGTATTTGAAGCCGTCGCCCTCCGGCCCGATGCGATTTTCCGCCGGCACGCGGCAATCCTCGAAGATCACTTGCGCCGTCTGCTGCGCCTTCCAGCCCATCTTGCGCTCGTTCTTGCCGAACGACAGGCCTGGCGCATCCTTTTCCACGAGAAAGGCCGAAACGCCGCCGGCGCCTGGCCCGCCGGTGCGCGCCATCACCACATAGAGATCGGAGAAGCCGCCGCCCGAAATGAACGATTTCGACCCATTGAGCACGTAATGCGCATTGCCGTCCGGCTGCGCGGTCGTGCGCAGGCTGGCCGCATCCGATCCTGCGTTGGGCTCGGTCAAGCAATAGGATGCGATCAGCTCCATGCTCGCAAGGCGCGGTAGAAACCGCTCGCGCTGCGCTGCATCGCCGAAGCGATCGATCATCCACGAGCACATATTGTGGATCGACACGAACGCGGCGTGCGACACGCATCCGCGCGACAATTGCTCGAAGATCAGCGCCGCATCGAGCCGCCCCAGGCCGGAGCCGCCGACATCCTCGCGCACATAAATCGCCGCGAAGCCCAGCGCCGCCATCTCGCGCAGCACGGCGCGGTCGAGCCCGCCCTCCTCTTCCCAGCGGGACGCGTTCGGCCGCAGGCGCGCGTCGGCGAACGCGCGGGCGGTGTCCACGATCAGGGTCTGGTCTTCGGTCAGGTCGAAAGGCATCGCGTCAATCCTGGGAGGCGGTCTATAGACGGTCGGCGGCCCGGACCCAAGAGCGCCGCGAGCGGAGGGGCGGCGGTGGCGAACGGCGAAGCGCGGCAAGCGGCGGCGTCCCCTGCGCTTTTGCTCCTGCTGGGCGTGGCGACGCTGTCGGCGATGGACGCCACGATCAAGGTCGTGGCGGAGACCAATCATGTCCTGGTCGTCACGCTAGGGCGCTACGTCTTCGGCTTCGCCTTCGCGGCGATGATCTGGGCGCACGCCGGGCGGCCGCGCATCACCGCAGAGATGTGGCGCGCCCACAGCGTGCGCGGCCTTGTGATCGCGGCTTCGGCCACGTCCTTCTTCTGGGGCTTGACCGTCCTGCCGCTGGCCGAGGCAGTGGCGTACGCGTTCTTCTATCCGCTGGTCGTGCCGTTCGTCGCGGCGGCGCTGATCGGCGAGCCGGTGCGGCCGCGCAATCTGGCCGCGATTGCGCTGGGCTTCGGCGGCGTGCTCGCCGCCGCACAGGGCGCGCCCAGCGTCGCGGAGAATCCGCTGCACGCCTGGGGCGTTGCGTCGGTGATCTTCTCGGCGCTGACCTTCGCGGTGTCGGTGGTGTTGATGCGCGCACGCGCGCAGGCGGACGGCGCGCCGATCGTCGGCCTTTTGGCGACGCTGCTGCCGGGACTGATCGTTTTGGGGCCGACGCTGCTGATCGCGCCGCCGCCGCGCTGGGCCGATTGGCCGGTTTTCCTGCTGATGGGGCTGTTGGCGGCGGCGGGCATGTATCTGGTGGCGCGCGCCTACGCCAAGGCCGAAGCGCAGCGCCTGGCGCCGATCCATTACACGGAATTGCTGTGGGCGAGCGTGATCGGATACGCTTTGTTTCAGGAAATTCCCCGCCCGGAAGTGCTGTTCGGCGCGGGGCTGATCATCGCGGCGTGCGTCTGGTCGGCGTGGGAGGAGCGCCGCCTTTCCGCCGCGGCCGGAGACGTCTTATGAGCGCCATCCCGATCGACGCCGATCGCGCAGCGCGCGCGCCCGCGCCGCACGCGCTGCAGATCGCCGTGATCGCGCCCTGCTTCAACGAAGAAGCGACGATCGGCGAGGTCGTGCGCGGCTTCCTGCGCGCGCTGCCGCAGGCGACCGTTTACGTCTATGACAACATGTCGACCGACGCGACCGCCGAGCGGGCGCGCGCCGCCGGCGCGGTCGTTCGCCAGGAGCGCGCGCGCGGCAAAGGCAATGTCGTGCGCCGCATGCTGTCGGACATCGAGGCCGACATCTTCGTCATGATCGACGGCGACAACACCTACGACGCCGCCGACGCGCCGCGCCTGATCCAGCATCTGATCGAGCATCGCCTCGACATGGTCGTCGGCGCGCGCAAGCATGCAAGCGATGCGGCCTACAGGCGGGGTCATCAATTCGGCAATCGCGTCCTGACCGGCGTGATCGCAACCGTATTCCGCGCCGACCTCAAGGACATGCTCTCCGGCTATCGGGTGATGTCGCGGCGCTTCGTGAAGAGCTTTCCCGCCCTGTCGCGCGGCTTCGAGGTCGAAACCGAATTGACGGTGCATGCGCTCGAGATCGGCGCCGCGTTCGACGAGGTCGACACCGTCTATCGCGAACGGCCGGAAGGCTCGGCGAGCAAGTTGCGCACCTTCCGCGACGGCGCGCGCATCGGGCGCTTCATCGCGCGCCTGATCCGCGAAGAGCGGCCGTTGGAATTCTTCGGCGCGCTCGCTTTCGCGCTGATCGCCGCCGCCGCCGCGCTCGCCGCGCCCGTGCTGGTGGAATACATGCAGACCGGCCTGGTGCCGCGGTTGCCGACCTGGGTCGCCGCGACCGGTCTTGCGGTGATGAGCTTTTTCAGCCTCGCCTGCGGGCTGATCCTCGACACGGTTACGAAAGGCCGTCGCGAAGCGCGTCGCCTGGCCTATCTCGCCCTGCCCGCTCCGCACGATCACGCGTCGTGAAGGCTGCGCTGCGTCAGGCGCTGACATTCGGCGCCGTCGGCGTCGTCGGCTATGTCGTGGATGCGAGCATCCTCTTCGCCGTGACGCCTGCGCTCGGCGCCTATGCCGGGCGGGTGGTTTCCTATTTGTGCGCGGCGACGACCACCTTCGCGCTCAACCGGCGGCTGACGTTCGGCGTGCGCGGCCGCGCCGGCTTGATCCGGCAATGGGCCGCGTTCGTGATCGCCAACCTCGCCGGCGGCGCGGTGAATTTCGCGGTCTACGCCGCGCTGATCGCCGCCGCGCCGGCGCCGCTCGATAATCCCTGGCTGGCTGTCGCCGCAGGGTCTCTGGCGGGCATGGCCCTCAATTTCACGCTCAGCAAGCGCGTCGTGTTTCGCGACTGACGCGCGACCGCGTTAGGCCGCGCGCCTTTCCGCCGCGCCGTTGAACAGGAAATCGTTCCCGTCCCACGTGACGCTGACGCTGTCGCCGTCTTTCACGCGGCCCTCGAGGAGCAGGCGCGCGAGCGGATCCTGCAGGTCGCGCTGGATGACGCGCTTTAACGGACGCGCGCCATAGGCGGGATCGTAGCCGCGCCGCGCAAGCTCCGCCTTGGCGCGCTCGTCGAGCGTGATGGTTATGTTGCGGTCGGCGAGAAGCTTTTCCAGACGCCGCAACTGGATCTTCACGATCTCGCCCATCTGCGCCTTCTGCAGCCTGCGGAACAGGATGATCTCGTCGATCCGGTTGAGGAATTCCGGGCGGAAACGCGCCCGCACTTCGCCGAGCACGAGATCGCGCACGTCCTCGACATCGGCGCCCTCGCCCTGCTCGGCGAGGAAATGCGCGCCGGCGTTCGACGTCATGATCAAAATGACGTTCTTGAAATCCACGGTGCGCCCCTGGCCGTCGGTGAGGCGGCCGTCGTCGAGCACTTGCAACAGCACATTGAAGACGTCGGGGTGCGCCTTCTCGATCTCGTCGAACAGCACGACCTGATAGG
>CAZMRN010000091.1:0-7701 GCA_964568575.1 uncultured Caulobacteraceae bacterium | reverse complement strand
AGATCGAAGCGGAAATGAGCGCGAGCGCCTTGCCGGATCGGCGTCTCGGGCTGCTTTTCGCGTGCGCTCATCCCGCGATCGACGAAGGCGCGCGCACGCCGCTGATGCTGCAAACGATCCTGGGCGTTTCGGCGGAGCGGATCGCTGCGGCCTTCCTCGTTGAGCCGTCGGCGATGAGCCAACGCCTCGTGCGCGCGAAGAAGCGCATTCGCGACGCGGGCATCAGTTTCGAAATCCCTGAGCCTGACGCGTGGCCTGTGCGAATCCAGGCGGTGCAGGAGGCGATTTACGCCGCTTATACCGAAGGATGGAGCGACGCGGCGGGCGTCGATGCGGCGCGCGCAGGCCTCACGGACGAGGCGATCTGGCTCGCCCGCGCGCTCGCCGCGTATACGCCGGACGACGCCGAATCCCTCGGTCTCTTGGCGTTGTTTCTGCACCTTGAGGCGCGCCGGCCCGCGCGACGCGATCCGCAGGGCCGCTACCAGCCGCTCGATCGGCAGGATGTTTCGCTGTGGCGCAAGGATTGGATCGAGGAGGCCGAAGCCTTGCTGTTGCGCGCCGCCGGGCTGCGCCGCGTCGGGCGCTTCCAACTTGAGGCCGCGATCCAATCGGCCCATGCGCGCCGGCGCCACGGCGACGATCCCGATTGGCGCGCCATCGCCGGCTTCTACGCCGCGGTGATCGCGATCAGTCCGAGCCCGGTGACGCAGCTCAATTATTGCGCGGCTTTGGCGCGCAGCGAGGGGCCGTCGGCGGCGCTGACGCTGCTCGACGAGGCCGCCGACCGCTTCCCGATCCTGGGCGACTATCAGCCCTTCTGGGCGTTGCGCGCGCATTTGTGCGCACGCACAGGCGCGAACGCCGAAGCGCGCGCCGCTTATGATCAGGCGATCACGCGTGAGCGGGATCCCATCGTCATCGCCTATTTGCGCGAGCAGCGCGCGCAGCTGGACTGAATGTCGAAGCCTGCGGGCGCTGCGCGTCTTCGCTGGGGCTGTCCGCCCCTCAAGGAGACCATCATGAAATACGCGATCCTCGTTTATGAAACGCCCGATGAGTTCGCCGCGCGCGACGACGAAGCCCGCCGCGACGCCTATTGGGGCGCCTACAGCGCCTATGGCGCCTTGCTGCAGCAAGAGGGCGTCGGCACCGGCCAAGGCGCGGGCCTCAAGCCGCCGCACGCGGCCACGACGGTGCGCGTCCGCGGCGGCGCGCGTCAGGTGATCGACGGCCCCTTCGCCGACACAAAGGAACAATTGGGCGGCTTCTTCATCATCGATGTGGCCGATCTCGACGCCGCGCTCGCATGGGCGGAGAAATGCCCGAGCGCTATGCGCGGCAGCGTCGAGGTGCGGCCGCTGCTGGAGATGTGAACGGGGCCGATGCTGGCGCCGCGGCGTCGGGCATGTTAGCGACGCTCTCCCTAGGGAGAAGCCGCGCATGTCCGACGCTGACGCCCCGTTCGCGCCGCCCGAACGGCTCACGACTGCGGACGGCCTGCGCCTGTTCCTCACCACCACGGCCAAAAGCCCGGTGTTTGAGCGGTTTTTCGCCGGCTATGACCGCGCGTTCGTTCTTCCCAACGAAAAGGAAGACGCCGAGGGCTTCGCCCGCTGCTTCGACCTGAACCACGGCGCCGACTATGCGCGCTTGAGCGCGCTTTACGGGCCGTATCGGGAAGTGTGCTTCGTGGCGGAGGACGCCGCCGACGGCGCCGTCATCGGCGGCGCGAATTTCATCGCGATGCCGGTGAGCGAAGCGATCATTACGGCGAACCTGAACTATATCTATATCGAGCAGGCGCGCCGCGGCAAAGGCGATTTCTCCAGGCTCTATGCGGCCGTGCGCGAAGCGGTGGCGAGCGCGTTTCCCGCGCAGGCCGGCGGCGGCGCGCAGGTTTTGATTTTCATCGAGCAGAACGATCCGTTCCGCATGTCGGAAGAGGATTATCGCCGCGACAGCGAGTTCACCGGTCTCGACCAGTTCGATCGTCTGCGCATCTGGGCCAAGCGCGGCGCCAAGGTCGTCGATTTCGCCTATGTGCAGCCGCCCTTGTCGCCCGATCAGGACGCCGACGACACGTTGCTTTATTCCGTCCTCGGCGCGCCGGGCGACAGCGTGAGCGCGTGCGTGCTCGAAGGCCATCTGCGGCGGTTTTTCGGCGTGTCGGTGTTGAAAGGCGCGACCCTCGCCGACAACGCGGCCGCTGCGGCGCAGGTCGAGGCGTTGCGTCGCGGCTGCGCGGCCGGCGAGGAGATCGCGCTCCTCGATCCTGCGCCGCTGTTGTCGCGCATTCGCGCGCGCGAGGATGCGTTCGCCTTGTGGCCGACGCCGCCCAAGACGGGCCGCGACGCGGTGCGCGCGGCGGCTCTGTTGTAGGGGTTGATCATGGCGGCGCGCGCGGCGTCGCCCCCTCCGGCCCTTCGGGCCACCTCCCCCGTAAACGGGGGAGGAAAGTTCGCCATCGTTTGAAATGTTTCCTCCCCCGCGCGCGGGGGAGGTGGCCCGAAGGGCCGGAGGGGGGCGCGGCGTTTACTTCGGCCCGCCGGAGAGGTGGCCGTAATCGCGCTCCACTTTCGCGATGCGGATTTTGTAGGCCTCGTACCAGGTGGAATAGCCCATCGTCTGCGCTTCCTTGTGCGCGGCCACCTTCTTCCAGTTCTGGATGTCCTTCGCCTTCTTCCAATAGCTGACGAAGAGGCTGAAGCGCTCCGGCGTTTCCGCGCCGAACTCGAAGCCGAGAAATCCCGGTTGCTCGGTCGCGAGCGCCGCCATGCGCTCGCCCATCGCCTCATGCGCGTCGGCGTCGCGATCGGCGCGGATGCTGGAGAAGATGGCGGCGTAATAGGGCGGCTTTGGCGTTGCGGCGAAGCTCATGCGAAAGCCCTTTCAGCTCAGGCGCATCTTGTAGTCTTCATAGCCGAAGCGCCGGATCACCTTTATGGCCCGCGTCTCGGGATCGGCCAAGGCGATGGACGGCAGGCGCACGCCGTTGAAGGTGGTGTTCTTCACCATCGTGTAGTGCGCCATGTCGGTGAACAGGACGACGTCGCCGATATGAAGCGGTCGATCGAAGGAATAGTCGCCGATGACGTCGCCGGAGAGGCACGTATTGCCGCCGAGCCGATAAGTGTGCGCCTTCGCGCCGGGCAGATCCGAACCGATGACCCACGGGCGATACGGGCCTTCGATCACGTCCGGCATGTGCGCCGCCGCGGACGTATCGAGAATGGCGATGTCCATCTCGTTCTTGACGATGTCGATGACGCGCGCAGCCAGCACGCCCGCGTTCAAGGCGATCGCCTGGCCGGGCTCAAGATAGAGCGCGACGCCGGGATAGCGGACGCGAAAATCCTTCAGGATGCGGATCAGCAGATCGACGTCATAGTCGGGCCGCGTGATGTGATGGCCGCCGCCGAAATTGATCCATGTCATCGCGGGAATGAAATCGGCGAACTTCTCCTCGAACGCCGCGAGCGCACGCTGAAACGCATCGGCGCCGTGCTCGTTCAGGCTGTGGAAGTGCAGGCCGTCGAGCCCCTCCATGTCGGCGCGAGTCAGCTGCGAGCGCAAGGCGCCGAGGCGCGAGCAGGGCGCGCTTGCGTCATAGAGCGGATTGGTCGCTTCGGAATGCTCATGGTTCACGCGCATGCCGAACGAAACGGCGCGCCCGCCGTCTGCGCGATGCGCGTGGTAGAGCGGCATGAGCCGCGCCTTCTGCGTCGCCGAATTGAACACGATGTGGTCGCACAGCGTGAGCAATTCCTGAAAATCATCGTCCGTGTAGACGGGCGCGCAGGCGTGCGTTTCGCCGCCGAACTCCTCGTGCGCCAAGCGCGCCTCGTGCGTGGAGCTCGCGGTCGCGCCGGGCAGCGCCGCACGGATGCGCGGCGCGATCGCCCACAGCGCGAACGCCTTGAGCGCGAGCAGGATTTTGCAGTCCGCTTCGGCCTGCACGCGCTTCAGGATGGCGAGATTGCGGTCGATGGCCGCGAGGTCCACCACATAGGCGGGGGTCTCGAGGCCATCGACGCTGTAGGGAAACGAGACGTGCGCGCTCATGCGTCGGCGATGTGCCAAGGCAGGCCGGCCGGGCCGAGGCGATCGAGGAACGGCTTGGAATCGAATTCCTCCATGTTCCACACGCCGGGCCGCTTCCAGTTTCCGGTGAGCATCATCTCCGCGCCGACGACGGCGCCGACGCCCGTGGTGTACGAGATCGCTTGCGCGCCGACCTCGCGATAACATTCCGCGTGATCGCAGACATTGTAGATGAAGATCTTCTTCGGCTTGCCGTCCTTCACGCCTTCGATCAGGCAGCCGATCGAGGTCTTGCCGGTATAGTTCGCCGCAAGGCTCGCCGGGTCGGGCAGCAGCGCCTTGAGAAACTGGATCGGCACGATCTTGTGCCCTTGGAAATCGACCGGGTCGATGCGCGTCATGCCGACGTTTTCAAGAACGCGCAAATGCGTGAGATAGGATTCGCCGAACGTCATCCAGAAGCGGATCTGCTTGAGATGCGGCAGGTTCTTGGCCAGGGATTCGAGCTCTTCGTGATAGAGCACGTAGGATTTGCGCACGCCGACGCCCGGATAATCGAAGTCCATCGAGACCGACATCGGCTCGATTTCGATCCATTGCCCGTCCTTCCAATAGCGGCCGGGCTGGGTGATTTCGCGGATATTGATTTCCGGATTGAAGTTCGTGGCGAAGGCATGGCCGTGGCTGCCGCCATTGCAGTCGAGAATGTCGACATAGTGGATTTCGTCGAACAGGTAGTCGCGCGCATAGGCGCAGAACACGTTGGTCACGCCGGGATCGAAGCCTGATCCCAACAGCGCCATGCGGCCGGCGGCTTCGTATTTCTCGCGAAACGCCCATTGATGGCGATACTCGAACTTGGCGAAGCCCGGCGCCTCGTAATTCGCGGTGTCGAGATAATCGACCCCCGCCTCGAGGCAGGCCTCCATCAAGGTGAGGTCCTGATAGGGCAGCGCGACATGGATCAGCAGATCGGGCTTGTAGCTGCGGATGAGCTGCACCGTCTGGGCGACGTCGTCGGCGTCGACCGCTGCGGTCTCGATGGCGCGCTTCTGCTTGGCCTTGACCGTTTCAGCGACCGCGTCGGCGCGCGCCTTGGTGCGGCTGGCGAGCAGGATGTCGCCGAAGACTTCGGGATTTTGCGCGCATTTGTGCGCCACGACATTGCCCACGCCGCCTGCGCCGATGATCAGAACTTTCTTGCTCACATCAGTCTCCTTCACGGATTCCGGCGGCGTCTGATGGTGGTAAGTCCCGCGGACGCTCCGCCGCACGCGGGACCTGAAAACAAAGGCGCGCCTTAGCCTGCCTGGACCGGCCGCGCTAGCACGAAGTCGTCATAGAGCGTTTCGCCGACCTTGAAGGTTCGCTCGCCCACGATGGCGAAACCGCTGCGCTCATAGAAGCGCAGCGCCGTCGCGTTGTGCTTGTTGGCGCCGAGCAGCACGCGGGTTTTGCCGCGCGCGGCGGCTTCCGTGCAGGCGGCCGCCATGAGCCGCGCGCCCGTGCCGGTCTTGTGGAAGCGGCTCAACACATAGATGCGGCGCAACTCAAGGTCTTCCGGCCCGGTCTGGACCGGCAGATCCGGCGTGGTCAGCGCGGTGTAGCCGACCGGCGCCGCCCAAGGCTGCGTTTCCGCAAGCCACAGCGCCGTCTCCGCCTGCGCCGCCCAACGCGCGAAATAGCCTTCGTCGTTCAGCGCGCGCGCATGCGCGAGCATGTCGCCGACGCGGATCATGTGCGCGTAGGTCTCGAGGAAGGTCGCGCGCGCGACAAGGGAGAGCGCGCCGGCGTCGTCGACGCCGGCGCGACGGATCGCAATGTCCATAAGGTCAGGCCTTCGGCTTCAACCGGACTGGCGGTGCGAGCGCGGGCGCGATCTCGGCCTCGGCGCCGAACAACGTCGGCCAGGGCGAATCCTGCGCGATGACCGTTTCCGTTTCGCCGAAACCATTGAACCGCGTCGCCATCGCCACGCCATAGGCGCCCAGCATGCCGATCTCGATGTGATCGCCTTCGCGCACATCGGCCGGCAGCAGGAACGGGCCCTGCGCGGCGTCGATGGAATCGCAGGTCGGCCCATAGAAGCGGAAAGGCGCGAGCTTCGCGCGCGATCCGCCCGGCCGCATCAGCTTCACCGGGAACGGCCATTTCGCATGCGCCGCGTCGAACAGCGTGCCGTAGGCACCGTCGTTCAGATACAGCGCATCGCCCTTGCGCAATTCCACGCGCGCCAGCACCGAGCCGGCCTCGGCGACGAGCGCGCGGCCGGGCTCCGCCCACAATTGCGCGTTCTGCGCCACGAACATGGTTTCGAACGCGTCGCGGATTTCGTTGACGTAGCGCTGCATCGGCGGCGGGTTCATGCCGGGATAGATCGCCGGAAAACCGCCGCCCACATCGACGATGTCGGCCACGACGCCCGCCTTCACGATGGCGCGGTTGGCGTCCATCATCGCGGCGCGAAACGCCAGCGGCCGCATGCATTGGCTGCCGACATGAAACGACACGCCCATGAATTCTTCGGTGGCGGCGCGCGCGCGGCGCAGCAGCACGGGCGATTCGTCGGCCGTGGCGCCGAACTTGGCCGCGAGCGGCATCGAGGCGCCGTCGTTCGACACCGCGATGCGCACGATGAGCGTCAAATCCTTGGCGTTGTTGGTTTCCGCCAGGATCTTGTCGAGCTCGTGCTCGGCGTCGAGCACGAACGTCTTGACGCCGAAATCATGATAGGCGCGGCCGATCGCCCGGCGCGACTTGACCGGATGCATGAAGGCCATGCGCGCATCGGGATAGCGTTCGCCGATGAGGGCGACTTCCGCCTCCGAGGCGACGTCGAAGCCGCGCACGCCCGCGCCGTAAAGCGCGTCAAGCGCCCAAGCCGACGGGTTCGCCTTGACGGCGTACAAGATCTCGCCGGGAAAGTTCGCGAGGAACCATTCCGCGGCCGCAGCCACCCGATGCGGGCGCGCCAGCGCGACCGGGTTTTCCGGAGCGCCACGCAGCACGACATCCAGGGGCGAAAGGACAGAGTCCATCCGGCGTACCCCCAACAGAGGCTTCTCGGGCGAGGGGCCCTTTGGCGAGAAGCGATTGACCCAGGCCGGCGTTAGTCGGACATGCTGACTGTCAGGTCCGCCTCTCGCCGAACTGCGTTCGGTGCGCTTACGCCGGGAGGCCGTGCTTCCGCGCCCTAAAAGGACGTTTCAGTCGGTCCCCCGTGTGGCCTGGGCCGAGGGGCGTTAGTGGACGCTGTTTCCAGGTCCGCCGGTATCGCGCGCATTAGGGGAAACGCGCGGTCTTGTAAAGAAAAATTCGCGGCGGGCCCGGCGCCTGTTGCCGAAATGCCCGGCTTGGCGGCGCAGTCGGCCTCGTCACAAAAGCATAATTAATCTTCCATTAAAGCTTCGCGCTAGGGCCGTAAGCCGACCCCGATTTGGCGAAACGGCGCCGTTGTGTGGCCGCCGTGCGCCCGTTCACCTGGTGTGGGGGACCGGACCTATGAAAAAGCAGACTGCATTCCGCGCGTTCGTCGCGGCGCTGGCCTTGGGGCTGGCGGCGTGCTCGAGCGGTTCGAACATCGCATCCCCTGGGGCGAGCAGCCCTGGAACCGGCGTCGGCGGCGGCGGCGGCACGGGCGGCGGCGGCACGGGCGGC
>CAZMRN010000090.1:0-7776 GCA_964568575.1 uncultured Caulobacteraceae bacterium | reverse complement strand
GGCTCCCCTCGGATCATGCGCGCGACCCTCTTCGCGTAACCCCGCGCAGTCCTAGACGGGCGGGGCCTTCCGCGTCCAGCATTGACACGATCTGATCCGCAGGCGTCAGCCGTCTTCGGTGAAGGCGACGATCGCCAACGCCGTGAACAGGCCCGAGAGCGGCGCGCTCCAGGCCGCCACGAGCGGCGGCACGGCTTGCGTGACCGCGAAGGCGGCCGCGACCTGACTGAGGAAATACAACAGCAAGCCGAGGCCGACGCCGACCGCCCCCCACGCCGCCACGCCGCCCATGCGGTGCAAGCGCAGCGAGAACACCGCCCCCAGCGCCGCCATCGCGGCCAGCATCAGCGGATAGGCGAGTTGAGTCTGCCATTTGATTTCGTAGCGCACGGGCGCGAGGCCCGCATCCCGCGCCTCGCCGATGAAGCGCGGCAATTGCCAGAACGACAGCGTCGCGGGATTGACGAAGCGGTCGAGCAATTCGGTCGGGTCGAGCGTGGTGGGGATGGCCAGATGCGCCTCGCGCTGCGGCGCTTCGCCGACGGCCACCTCCACCAGCGAATTCAATTGCCAGAAGCCGGGGCGCAGATCGGCGCTTTCGGCGCGGATGCGGCGGGCGAATTTCAGGTCGCGGCCGTCATAATCATAGAAGAAGAAGGTCGCGTCGGTGAGGCGCGCCGATTGCACGTCGAGCGCGCGCGCCTGGATGACGACCTGGCCGTTGTCGTCGCCCTGGCGGATCCAGACGCCGTTGCGTTGCGCCGGCGCCTGCGGCGTGCCGGCGAGCAATTCCGCCTCCGCCTTTTCATAGGCGTCGAACAGGCGCGCCGCGATCGGGTTGAGGCCGCAGATCACCAGCACGCCCAAGGCCGCAGCCCCGATCGTGCTCGGCGCCAGAAAGCGCCAAGCCGAAACGCCGGACGCGCGCATGGCCGTCAATTCGCTGGTGCGGTTGAGGCGGATCACGCCGATCATCACGCCGGCGAGGATGATGAAAGGCAGCGTCTGTTCGATCAGCATCGGCGTCTTCATCAGCGTCAGGCGCGAGGCCGCAAGAAGCGGCAGGTCGATGCGCGCGCCGATCGTGCGCATCTCCTCCACCAGATCGACGAGCAAGATCGAGGCGAGCACCGCGGCGAAGGCGATGGCCACGCCGAACGCGGCGTTGCGCAACAGATAAAGCCCAAGCGCGCTGGAGAGAAATTGCATCGCTCTATTCCGCCGGCTGCAGGGCGTAAGCCGCGCGCCGCCGCGCCGGACGCCCGGGGCTGGCGGCCAGGAGCACCCATCCCGCTCCCGCGATCGCCAGAATGGGCAGCGCATATTGCAGCGGGTTGAGCGCGGGATCGTCGACGCACGCCGATTGGATCGCCAACGCCAGGATGCGCACCAGGATGGCAGCGACAGCAGCATAGGCGAGCCGGCGCGCATAGCCGCGACGGCTGAATTCGCCGCCCAGCAGCCCCGCCAGCGCGATCAGCGCAAGCGCGGGGTTCAACAAGGGCGCGGCCAGCCGGCCATGGCCTTCGGCCAGAAAGCGGTCGATGTTGCGCTGGTCGAAAAAGTGCGTCGGATCGGGAAAGAACAATTCCGCCAGGAAGCGGTCGGAGGGCTTCAGCACGAGATCCTCCGAGGCGGTGAAGAAATCGCCGAGCTGCAGCACGTACTGATCGAAATCGAGCACTTCGAGGCGCCCGTCGGCGCGCTGCCTTTGAATCTGGCCGCTGCGCATCACCATCGCCGGCTTGCCGTCGATCAGCGCGATGGCGCCCTCGCGCGCTGTGTAGGTGATCGGCTCGCGCGGGCGCGCATCGTGGATCATCACGTCGCGCATTTCCCCGCGCCCGCCGCGGTCGCGCGCATAGAGCGTGAGATTGTCGGCGGGAAACGTGAACGAGCCCTCGCGCACAAGGGAAGATGCGACGTCGGCGCGCACGGCGTGAATGGTTTCGCGCATCTCGCGATAGCTCGCCGGCTGCACCACGGTGGTCACCGCGAGGTGGACGAGCGCCGCCAGCACGGACAGCCGCAGGATCGGCTTGGCCAAGCGCCCGTACGAGACGCCGGCCGAATAGGCCACCACCGTCTCGCTTTCGGTGTGCATGCGGTTGATCGCGTACGCGACCGCGAAGAACACGGCGAGCGGCAGGATCATGGAAATCAGCTGCGGCACCGACAGCAGCGTCACCCAGGCGAAGGCGAAGCCGGACTGGCGATTGTTGACGATGATGTCGAGCTGGTTGAGCCCCTGCGTCAAGATCGCCACGGCCGACAACGCGCCCAGCACGCCGAGCAGCGGCCCGAGCGCCTGGCGAAAGACATAGGACTCCAGCGTGTTCATCGCGGTCTCCGCGCGCCGGGCGCGCTGGCGGGCAGGCGGCCGCCCATTCTGGGGAGCGCGCTTTCCAAGAACGAAGCGTCTGAGCTACCACTGCCCGCGACGCGGTTGAAGCGGGGGCGCGCAGGCGAAGTCCGCGCGTCCCGGCGCAGAACGAGGCCGGGAGAGGCCAGAGGAGAGGATCGTCGCATGGAGATCAAGTTCGCCGCGGAAGGCCGTGGGGACGCTATCGCGGTGATGGCGGCGGATAAGGGCCAATTGCTCGGCGCAGGCCAGACGTTGGACGGCAAAATGGGCGGGGCGCTGGCCAAAGCGATCCAGACCGCCCGCTTCACCGGCGGCGTCGGCCAGGTGCTGGAGGTTCTAAGCCCCGCGGGCGTAGACGCGGCGCGGGTGCTCGTGGTGGGCGTCGGCGAAGCAGAGCGCAGCGAGCCGCTGACTGCGGAAAAATTCGGCGCCGCCGCCGCGCGGCGCGCCAACGGCGCGGGCGTCCAAAAGCTGGTGCTGCACACCGATCCGCTGCCGCACGTCACCTCGGCCGAAGCCGCCGCGCGCGCCGCCATCGGGGCCCGGCTCGGGGCCTATCGTTTCGACGCCTACCGCACCAAGTTGAAGCCCGAACAGAAGCCGTCGCTGGAGGAGATCGCCGTCGTGCTCGACGGCCCCGCGGCGGCGCGCTCGCGGTATGAAAAGGACGCCCACCTGGTCGACGCCGTGCATTTCGCGCGCGACCTGGTGTCGGAGCCGCCGAACGTGCTGTTTCCGGCCGCGTTCGCGCAGCGCCTGAAGGCGCTCGAGAAGCTCGGCCTCGAGGTCGAGATTCTGGGCGAAGCCGAGATGGAGAAGCTCGGCATGCACGCGCTGCTCGGCGTCGGCCGCGGCAGCGCGCGCGAGAGCCAGCTCGTGGTCATGAAATGGACGGGCCTGCGCAACAAGAACGCGCAACCCATCGCCTTCGTCGGCAAGGGCGTGACGTTCGACACCGGCGGCATCTCGCTGAAGCCCGCCGCCGGGATGGAGGAGATGAAGGGCGACATGGGCGGGGCCGCCGCCGTCGCCGGCGCGATGATGGCGATCGCGGCGCGCAAAGCGAAGGCGAACGTGGTCGGCGTCGTCGGCCTGGTGGAGAACATGCCCGACGGCCAGGCCCAGCGCCCCGGCGACATCGTGACCACGATGTCCGGCCAGACCATCGAAATCCAGAACACCGACGCCGAGGGTCGCCTGCTTCTGGCCGACGCAGTCTGGTACGCGCAGGAGAAGCACAATCCCACCACCGTGGTCGATCTCGCCACCTTGACCGGCGCGATCATCGTCTCGCTCGGGCACGATTACGCCGGCCTGTTCAGCAATGACGACGACCTCGCCCAGGCGATCGCCTCGGCCGGCCAGGCGGAAGGCGAGCCGGTGTGGCGCCTGCCGCTCGGCCCCAGCTACGACAAGATGATCGACAGCCCCTTCGCCGACATGAAGAACATCGCGGGAAAGCCCGCCGCCGGCTCGATCATCGGCGCGAGCTTCATCAAGCGCTTCATCAAGGACGGCGTGCATTGGGCCCATCTCGACATCGCCGGCGCCGCCTGGAAGCCCGCGCCGTATGACGATCCGCTGTCGCCGTCCTGGGCCACCGGCTATGGCGTGCGGCTGCTCAACCGCCTGATCGCGCACAAGTTCGAGGAGTAGGTCGGCTGGCTGAGGTCTGGTTCTACCACCTCGAAAACTCGGACCTGGCGCAGGCGCTGCCGCCGCTCCTGGAGAAGTGCCTGGCGCGCGGCTGGCGCGCCGTGGTGCGCGGGGCGCTGCCGGAGCGGCTCGACGCGCTGGACGAGGCGCTGTGGACCTATCGCGACGACGCGTTCCTTCCGCACGGGCGGGAGGGCGCGCGCCAGCCCATCCTGTTGACCGGGCAGCCCGGCAATCCCAATGCAGCCAAAGTGTTGTTCGCGATCGACGGGGCCGATCCCGGGGACCCGGCGGCGTTCGAGCGCGTCTGCATCCTGTTCGACGGCCGCGACGAAGCGGCGCTGGCGCAGGCGCGCGGCCGCTGGAAAAAAGCCAAAGATGACGGCTATGCGGTGTCGTATTGGCGCGAGGTCGCGCGCGGCAAGTGGGAGAAAAAGGCATGAAGGCGATCCTCAGCGCGTGCGCCCTGGCGTTGGCGTCGGCCTGCTCGACGGGCCTGTTGCCGCCGCTGCAGCAGGAAGCTGCGGCCCCGGCCGACGACGTCGCGCCCGCGCCGGTGACGCCCAATCCCGCGAGCGGGGGTGAAGACAGCTGCGGCGCGGCGGCGTTCGCGGCGCTGGTCGGCCAGCCGGAAAGCGCCATCGACCGCGCAGCGCTTCCCGCCGGCGCCCGCGTCATCGCGCCGAACTCCATGGTGACGCAGGATTACCGGCCGGATCGGCTCAACATCTATGTCTCCACGACCGGCCGCGTGGGCAGCCTGCGCTGCGGCTAGCGCCCTGGCCCGCGCTGCGGCGCGCGCCCTAGAAAGTGTCGCACGGCGCCGCTATAGAGCGGCTCCCGTTTGCAACCGCGCCGGTTTGGAGACCGCCCGTCATGGCCGTTGAACGCACGTTTTCGATCCTCAAGCCGGATGCGACGGCGCGCAGCCTCACCGGCGAAATCAACGCCATCATCGAGGATGCGGGCCTGCGCATCGTGGCGCAGAAGCGGATCCGGATGTCGAAGGCGCAAGCCGAAGGCTTCTACGGCGTCCACAAGGAGCGGCCGTTCTTTGGCGATCTCGTGAAGTTCATGACCTCGGGCCCCGTCGTGGTGCAGGTGCTGGAGGGCGAGGACGCCGTCGCGCGCTATCGCAACGTCATGGGCGCGACCAATCCCTACAACGCAAAGCCCGGCACGATCCGGCGCAAATACGCCTCCGGCATCGAAGCCAACACCGTGCACGGCTCCGACAGCCTGGAGAACGCCGGCATCGAGATCGCGTTCTTCTTCAAGGACGACGAGATCGTCGGCTAAGGCTTTGCCGCTCGGCCCCGGCCTGCGCCGAGGGCCGAGCGTGAGTTCGTACGAGGGCCGCAGCGCAGCGCGCGCCGCTAAAGCCGCGCGAGATCGATTTTCCCGGCGATGATGTCGCGCAGCGTGTCGATGTAAAGCGCCGGCTCGATGGCGGTGACTTTGCGTTCGATCGTCGCGGCGTCGTCGCCTGGCGCCAAGGCCGTCTCACGCTGCGCGATAATCGGCCCGTGATCGTAAAGCGCATCGACGATGTGGATCGTCGCGCCCGAATGCGTCACGCCCGCCGCCGCCGCCGCCTCGTGCACGCGCCGCCCATACATGCCCTCGCCACCGAACGCCGGCAGCAGCGAGGGATGCACGTTGAGGATTTTGTTTTCAAAAGCCGCAAGCGTTTGCGGGCCCAGCTTGCGCAGATAGCCGGAGAGAACCACGAGATCGGCGCGCGCGTCCTTGAGCGCCGCGCACAAGGCCGCGTCGGCGGCGACCGGATCGGGCAAAGTCGGAATGCAGCGCGCCGGCAAGCCCTGTTCGCGCGCATACGCCAAAGCGCCGGAAGCGGCCTTGTTCGACACGACGAGAACCGGCGTCGCATCGAGCGCGCCCGCGCGGATCGCGGCGACGATGGCGCGCATCGAGGAGCCGTTGTTCGAAGCCAGAAACGCCAGCCGCAGCATCACGCCGCCGTCAGATCGCCGCAAACGAACGCCGTCTCGCCGGCGCCGTTCAGCGCGGCGACGACGCGCGCCGTATTCTCCTGCCCGACGATCAGCACGAAGCCGATCCCGCAATTGAACGTGCGCCGCATGTCCAGATCCGACAACCGCCCCTGGCTGCGCAGCCAATCGAAGATCGGCGCGGGCCGCCAGGCGCCCCAATCGAAGCGCGGGGCGAGGCCCGGCGCGACGGCGCGCGGCGGATTCTCGATGAGGCCGCCGCCGGTGATGTGGGCCGCGCCCTTGATCAGCCCCTGGCGCATCAGCGGCAGCACGGATTGCACATAGATGCGCGTCGGCGTCATCAGCGCGTCGGCGAGCGCGCCGCCCTCGAAGGGCGCGTCCCAGCCGATCGCCGCATCGCGCACGATTTTGCGGATCAGCGCATAGCCGTTGGAATGCGGACCGGACGAGGCAAGCCCGATCAGAGCGTCGCCGGCGCGTTGCGCGGCGAGATTCGGCAGCAGCGTCCCGCGTTCCGCGGCGCCGAGCGCAAAGCCCGCAAGATCATAGTCGCCCGGCGCATAAAGACCTGGCATCTCCGCGGTTTCGCCGCCGGCCAAGGCGCAGCCCGCCTGACGGCAGCCGTCGGCGATCCCTGCAATGACGGTCTCGGCTTCGTCCGCGTTCAACCGTCCGCAGGCGTAATAGTCGAGGAACGACAACGGCTCGGCGCCCTGCGCGAGGAGATCGTTCACGCACATCGCGACGAGATCGACGCCGATGGCGCCATGCCGGCCCGTCTCGATGGCGATCTTCAGCTTTGTGCCGACGCCGTCGGTGGTGGTGAGGATGATGGGGTCGACGAAGCCCGCAGCCTTCAGGTCGAAGCTCGCCGCGAAGCCGCCAAGCGCGCCGAGCGCCCCCGCGCGCGCGGTGGCTTTCGCGGCCGGCTTGATCAGCTCCACCAGCCGCGCGCCCTCGTCGATGTCGACGCCCGCCGCGCGATAGGCCGAGCCCGGCTCGGAATGGGGCGACGCGGTCATGCGCGTGCGCACTTCTCGGAAGCGATCGCGATTGCTAGGAAGGCGCGCCTGCTGAAAGCCCGGTCTGAACGGGCGCCGCTGCAGAGGGTGAGCCTCATGAAATTCCCGTCCTTCGCCGGAATCGCCGCCGCAGCGGCGCTTGCCTTCTGCGCTCTCTTCCCCGGTGCGGCAAGCGCGCAGAGCCGGGACGGGGTGTTCATGGTTTCGGGGGTGCGCGTCGATGCGACCGCCGCCAACGCGGCTCAGGCGCAAGCCGACGCCTTCGCCAGCGCCTATCGCCAGGCGTTCGACCGGCTGGCGCGGCGGATCACCCTGAGCGACGATCTCCAGCGCCTCGGCGCCCCGCGCCCCGACCAGGCGGTGCTCGAGCGCATGGCGATCAGCGTCGACATCGAGGAGGAGCGGCGCTCCTCCACGCGCTATATCGGGCGCCTCGCGGTGCGCTTCAACGACGGCGCCGTGCGCGCCTATCTCCAGCAGCTCGGCTTCAGCGTGATCGAGGCGCGCAGCCCGCCGACCCTGGTGGCGCCGGTGGCGTCGGCGGCCCTGGGCGAAGAAGGGATCGCCGCCTGGCGCGCCGCCTGGGACCAGGGCGGTTTCGGCCAGGAGCTCGCCCCGCTGGTGGTGGCGCCGATCACCTTGTCCGGCGCGCCGGACTGGCGCGCAGCCCAGCCCTACGCCCAGATCGCGGCCGCAGCCTCGGCGCTCTACGCCACCTTGCAGGGGAGCGGCGGGGGGCATGGCAAGGCGCAGGCGT
>CAZMRN010000089.1:0-7786 GCA_964568575.1 uncultured Caulobacteraceae bacterium | reverse complement strand
CATCACGTCTTCGCCGGGCGGCGCGAGCATGCGCCATTCGCGCACGCCGAGACGCCAGAACGCCTCCGGCGCGATGCCCATCGCGCACGCCGCGCGCAGCATCGCCGGCCAAGGCGCCACGCGGTCAGACCTCATCGGCGAACGCCAGGCGAAACGCTTCCGCCACCGCGTGTGCGGCCGCGCGCGGCGCGATCGCGCTGGCGGCGAGATCGGCGCGCGACATCGGATTGCCGCCCCCGGCGCATAACGCCTCCAGCACCACCAACAGATCGTCGGCGCCGAGATGGGCGAAGCGCGCCGCGAGCGCATCGATCGAAGCGGCGTCGAACGCGGCTTCAAGCTCGGCCAAGGCGCCGAGCGTCAGCCGCAAACGATGGGCCTTGCCCTCGATGTGCAGCACCGCCTCGCCGCGCGCCGCGTTTCGCAGGGTCGTCATGTCACGCCGCCGCGAAGCTGAGCGCGCCGGCCGAAGCGAGCGTGATGGAGAAGGTCGCTTCGCCGTCATGCTCGCCGCCATAATCGAGCGCCTCGACCAGGAACGGCCCGCTGAGCGCGCCGAAATCGGGAATGACGAGTTGCCAATCGCGCAACGCCTGATCGAAGAAGGCGGCGCGGATCATGGCGTCGGATGCGGCGTCCTTGAACACGCCGGCGCCGCGCACCGCAGCGCTTTTCACACCCGCGCCGGCGATCAGTTCGCGCCATTGGGCGATGCTGTCGGCGGTGGTCGCATCGACCAGCGCGGCGTTGAGCGCGATCGTCTTGGCGCGCACGCCCGCAACGGTGACGAACGCCTGCGGCGCGCCGCCGTCGCCGATTTTAAGGAGGACGTCGCGTCCCTTCTGCCCGGCCATGGACTTCTCCTACGCAGCTTGATCGCGCGCACGCGCAGCACGCCGTGCGTGGTGCGCCCGTCGCCGGCGCGAAAAACGTCGGCGAACGTCGCCAACAGCAGCACCAAACGCCGGCCCGCGACGCTCAAGGCGCGGTCATGCAGCGCCGCGCGCGCCGCATCGATCGCCGCCAGCGCTTCGGCGCGGCCGCCATAACGCGACCAGACATGAAACGTGGCGACGTGCTCCAGCCCGGCGACGCCCGTCGCATCGGCGCTGCGCGTTTCGATCGCGCCGAGGGTGGCGTAGGGAAACACCGGATCCGGGGGATGATCGTCATAGACGCGCGCGGGATCGCCGAGCGCGGCCCGCACCGCCGCATCGCCGAGCAGCGCGCCGCGCATTGCGGCGAGCAACGCCGCTTCCGCGCTCACAGCCGCTCCTCCTCGCACGCGAGAACCAGCCGCGCATTCGGCGCCGGCGCGACGCTCAAGACGCGCAAGGTCCGGCTATTCCAAATCACGCGCCAATCGGCGCGCACATCGCTGCGCGCGCGCAAAGTCACGGCATAGCGCTGCGTCGAGGCGGCGCCGTCGAACGCTTCGCGCAAGCTACCGCTAAGGCTCTCGATCTGCGCCCAGACAGTCGCGACGTCCGTCCAGGCCAGGCTTGCGCCGCCAATCGCATCCGCGGCGCGATCGGGCCGCTGCAGCGTCGCGCGCTCACGCAAGGCGGAGATCGCGGCGTTCACAGGCGCACCGGCTGGAACGGCCGCATCAAGGCGCGCGCCGCATCGGGCAAGCCGGCGGCGCCTTCGCGTGAGTCGTAAAGCGCAGCGATGATGTGCAGCGCCGCCAGGCGCAACGCCGTCGGCAACGCCGCCGCCTCGTCGGCGAGGCCCGCATCATACTCGATCTCGACGCCGCCGATCGCGCGCAGCGTCATCGGCAAGCCGGACTCGAACACAAGGCGCGGGCGATCGCCGGCGCCGTCGAGACGATAGCGCGCCGGATCGATGACGCTCTCGCTGCCGTTCTGCGCGATGAGGCGCACGACATGCACCGCCTTCACCGGGCCAAGCCCCAGAACGGCGCCGCCGCGCGCATCGGTGCGCCAGATGTCGAGGCTTTCGCGCACGCGCCTGGTGATCAGCGCGCGCCCGCAGCCCGCCTCCACCGCGCCGCGCGCCGCAGCGATCAGCGTCTGGATCAGCGCGTCGTCGGCGCCGTGATCCACGCGCAGAAACAGTTTCGCCTCCGCCAGCGAGACAGGCTCGCCGGCTGGAGGCGTGACAGTGACGATCGTCATTACGAGGCCGAGAAGCGCAGCGTCTTGATGGCGTCGAAATTCTGCACGCCGCCGCCGACGCGCTTGGTCACGTAGAACAGAACGTAAGGCTTGTTGGAGTACGGATCGCGCAGCACGCGCACGCCGGCGCGGTCGACGACGAGATAGCCGCGCGCGAAATCGCCGAAGGCGATCGCGTGGGCGTTGTCGGCGATGTCGGGCATGTCCTCGATCTCGGTGATCGGAAAGCCGATCACGGTCGCCGATGCGCCGCCGTCGGAGGGCTGCCAGATGTAACGGCCGTCGCCGTCTTTGAGTTTGCGCACCGCCGACAGCGTCTTGCGGTTCATCACGAAGCGCGCGTTCTGGCGATATTGCGGCTTGGGCGTATAGACCAGATCGATGAGCTTGTCGGCGGCGTTCGAGCTCGGAAACGCGCCGGCGGCGCCGGTGGCGATGTAGCCGATCTGGCCCCAGGCGTGCGACGCTTCGGCGACGAACGTGTAGCCGAGAAAGCCGCGCGGCTTGTTGGTTCCATCGCCGGTGACGAACGCCGCGCGCTCTTGCGCGCCGAACGCCTCCTCCACTTCGCCGGCGATCCATTCCTCCAGATTGACGAACGCGTCGTCGAGAATGGCCTGGGTGGCGGCGAGATTGGCGTACAATTCGGCCGCCGGAAAATCGATCACGGCGAGCGTGGGCGATGTGGTTTCAGCGCGCGCGCCGGTTTCGGCGGCCCAGCCGGTGCCCGTCGCGGTGAGGCTGATCGGCTTTCTGAACACCATCGCGCTGGTGGTGCGCACCGTGGCGATCTCGCGCATCGGCGAGACGTTGCGCAGGCGGCTTTCGATCATGCGATCGAGCTCCATCGGCGCGACATAGCCGCCATCGGGATTGGAGCCGACCGACAGCGCCTTCGATTCCAGCCGCGCCACGCCGCTGACGTCGCCCTTGCGCAGATAGGCCGACCAGGCGGCCTTCTGCTCGGATGTTTCAGGCAGCTCGGCGCCGAGCGCCGGCCGGCGCTGCGCCAGCGCGAGACGCTCGATCAGCGCCTTCTGCTCGCTCAAAGCGCGGTCGATGCGATCGACCTTCTCATCGAGCAGCACGTCGCCGCGCTTGGCCTCGAGCGCATCGAGGCGCGCATCATTGGCGTCCTTGAACGCCTCGAACGCGCGGTGCAGCGCGTCGCTTTCGGCGAGCGGCGCCGCCTTGATTTCCTTTTTCACGCTGATCTCCTTCACCTTCACATGGACAAGCGGGCGCCGCCCGCGCGCGACAGCCGCGCCAGCGGCTGCATCGGAACCGCCACGAGGGACGTCTCCAGAAGCTCGATCTCGAACAGATCGCGGCCTTGCAGCCGCGGCTGCGACAGGCGCGCGATGAAGCCGATCGACAGGCCGTCATGGCCTTGCGCGATCATGCGTTTCGCGAGCGCTGCGCCCGGCAGGCGCGCGTCGATGTCGCCCTTCAGATAAAGGCCGCGCGCATCCTCTTCCGCTTCGCGCCACACGCCGGCGCGCAGACGCGCATCGTGCTGCACCAGCATCGGCAAGGGCGACGTGCGCCGCCGCAGGCTGTCGCGAAAGGCGCCGGCGTGCACGACGTCGCCTTCAAGATCGGCCGCGCCGAACAGCGCGGCGTAGCCTTCCACGGTCACGGGCGATCGCGCCGATCGAGCGCGGTTTCGATGCGATCGAGCGCGCGGCGCGCCTGCACCACTTGCTCTTCCAGGCGCGTCAGGCGATCGGACACGTCCTGCATGTCTTCGATGCGCTGTTCGGCTTCGTCCAGACGCTGCGCGGCGCGCCCGGCCCACAACAGAACGCCTGCGCTCTGCGCCACGATCGCGACGATAAGCGCAAGCGTGATGCGGCGATCGAGTTGGATCATCGCCCCGGCGCCGTCATGTCCACGCCGGCCAGGCTTCGCTTCTCCTCCAGCGACAGAAAATCGGCGCTCGCGAGCTTCGCCCACAGCGCCTCGCGTTCGGACGAGAGCGCGGGCACGGCTTCGAGGTCCACCGCCACGCGCGCGGGCGCGCCCCACGCATCGCCGAGCCATGTTTCGATCACCTGAGCGGTCTTGAAGGCGAGCGGCAGCACCGTGTGGCGCCAGAAAGCGAGATTGGCCTCGCGGTAATTGGCGTAGGTGTTGTCGCCGGGGATGCCCAAAAGCATCGGCGGCACGCCGAACGCCAGCGCGATGTCGCGCGCGGCGGCGTGGCGCGCCTGGATGAAATCCATGTCCGTCGGCGTCAGGCTCATCGGGCGCCAATCGAGGCCGCCTTCGAGCAGGATCGGGCGACCGGCGTTCGCAGCGCCCGCATGCGCCTCCTCGAGTTCGGCCTTCAGCCGATCGAATTGCTCTTCGCTCAAGCGATCGGCGCCGCCGACGCCGGTGAACACGAGCGCGCCGGATGGTCTTGCAGCATTGTCGATCAGCGCTTTGTTCCAGGCGCCGCCGGCATTGTGGATGTCGATCGCGAACGCCGCAGCGGCCATCGGCGACAGACCGTACCAATCATCGAGCGGATGGAACAATTTCACATGCGCCACCGGCGCGCGCGCGCTGATCGGATCGCGCAGGAAACGCCGCACCTCGCCGCCGACGCGATGCTCCCACCCGATCGGCCAGCCGCTCGCGCCCGGCAGCACGCTCATGCGGTCGGGCCGCAGCACATAGAGTTCGCGCGGCGCGTCGTCCTCCAGCGCGACGGCCTCGAGATAGGCGTTCCCGCTGACCTGCAGGTGCGCATAAAACGCCTCGAGCAATTCCACGCCCGTCTGTTCCGGGTTCGGCCGCTTGAGCAATTGCGCGAGCGGATGATCCTGCGGCCCAACGCGCATCGGCGCGGACGCCGCCGCTTCCGCGATCATGCGCACGCAGCGATAGGCGATCGCGTTCTTGGCGTAGCCTTCGCGTGCATAGGCCGACGCATCCTGCATCGGCCAGGCCGGGCGCCCTGGCGCATGCCAGGCCAGCCATTTGCGTTCGGAGGCGCGCCCGCGCATCCGGTTGAGCCAGTCGAACATGGGTGCGATGTCCTTCGCGTCTACAGCACGCCGATGCGCGGCCGTGCGCGCGTGATCAGAAGATGCGTCACCGCCCAGACGAGCGCGTCGACGCGATCGGGGCTCTTCGTCGATGCGCGCGCGCCGAAAGCGCACATTTCATCCTCGAGCGCGGCGAACGCGCCCGCATGGCGCACGCGACCTTGCGCATAGAGCGCCGACACCGGCAACGCGCGGGCGAATTTGCTGTCGCGCGCCTGCACGCTCAACACGGGCGTATTCTGCGCGGCGATGCGCAGCACGGTGCGCACGAGTTCGCCGCCATTGTTCGTCTCTGCGATGATGGCGTGCGCGCTGACCGACCGGGCGAGCGCGCCCGCGCAGGCGGCCCATTGCGCCGGCGCCTTGCCCTGAACAGTCGCGTCGGCGAGCACGAAGGCGACCTCGCCTGCGCGCCCCGCCGCGACGATGCCGCAGGCGTCGGCGTCGGGGCCCACGCTCACCGGCGGATCGACGGCGACGACGATTTCGTCGAATGTTTCCGGCGCAGGCGCGCGGCACGCTTCAATCTGCGCCCGCGTCCACAAGGCGCCTTCGGGATCCTCGATCAATTCGCCGAGCAATTCCTGGCGCTGGCGCGCGCTTTCGCTGAAGCTTGCGCGCAAGCCTTCGATGAAGCCCGGCGCCAAATTCTCCGCATTGTCCCAGGTCGCCGCGCGCGTCACCGCCACGCCGTCGGACGCGAGCAATTTTTTCAGGGCCGGCGTCGGGCGCGGCGTCGTCGTCACCAGCAATTGCGGATGCGCGCCGAGGCGCAGCGCGTGCGCCAAGGTGTCGAGCGTCGCGTCGGGATAGGCCCAATAACACAACTCGTCCGCCCAGGCGGCGTCGAACTGGGGCCCGCGCAGGCTTTCGGGATCCTCGGCGGAGAAGCCGAACGCCTGGGCCCCGTTGCTCCACACCAGGCGCCGGCGCGAGGGCTCGTAGCGCATCGGCGCGTCGTCGCCCTTGAGCAGCCCCGAGGCGCCTTCGATCATGACTTCGCGCACGTCGTGCAGCGTCGGCGCGATCAAGGCGATCCTCCGGCGCCCTTCGCGGCGCGCGAGACGCTTGACCCATTCGGCGCCGGCGCGCGTCTTGCCCGCGCCGCGTCCGCCCAGAAAAACCCAAGTGCGCCAGCGCCCCTCGGGCGGCAATTGCGCGGGATGCGCCCAGAACTGGAAATCATGGCGGACCTTCTCCGCCAGGCGGTTCGGGACGCTTCGAAAGAAGGCCCTCACCGCGATCGGCCTCCAGCCAGCGAACAACCCGATCCGCCATCTCTTCGCGTGCGTCGTCGATGTTCTCCTCGGTGGGCAGGGTGCGGGCGTAGGCGCGCAGCTCGGCGATGTCCTTCAGCGCCTTGACCATGGCCGCGATCGCCTTGGCCTGGCGCTCGGCCTCGGCCGCCTCGCCCTCGCCGAGCCGAGCGGAGGCTTCCGAGAGGCTGGCCAAAAGGCTCTGCGCCCAGCGTTCGATCGCCTCGGCGCTCTGTTCACCCAATTCTGTGACCATGCCGAACCATAGCGCAGCCGCCGCACGGGTCGGATTGATGGCCATCGTTTTGGCGATTACTCTATGAATATCAGCACGATAAACACTATTCAGCGCTGGGTCTGGGGCGGCTTCATCCTCCATTCATCGACGCAGCGCTGAGTTTCGCGATGGCCGCTTTTCCGCCGCAACGCTAGGCGAGGCCTATGCGACGATCGCCGCGGCCGCGCGGGAGGGAGCTTCCGGCGTGACAGATTTGAACAGCCGCCTCGCCTGGGCGCGACAGCAAGCGCTGGCAGCGCAGGCGCGCATCGCCGGCGCGATGAAGCTGCGCACCCGCTTCACCGTGGCCGGCGCGGCCGTCGCCGGGTTGATCGCGGCCGCTGTGGCGAGCGCGGCGGTGTGGGGATGGGTGTTCATCGGCCTGCCGCACGTGCCCGACGCGGAGGCGCTGTGGGCGATGAACCGCCAGCCGAGCGTGACCTTCCTCGACCGCAACGGCGCCGTGATCGGCGTGCGCGGGCCGTTTTATGGCAGCCGCGCGCGGCTGGAGGATCTGCCCGCGCACGTGCCGCAAGCCTTCCTGGCGATCGAGGACCGGCGGTTCTACGAGCACGAAGGCGTCGATCGCATGGCGATCATCCGTGCCGCGTTCGCGAACATGTCGGCCGGGCGCACGGTGCAGGGCGGCTCGACGATCAGCCAGCAGCTGGTGAAGAACCTGTTCCTGACGCCCGACCGCACGGTGCGCCGCAAGGTGCAGGAGATGGTGCTCGCCGCGCGCATCGAGCGGATGCTGTCGAAGGACGACATTCTCGATCTTTATCTCAATCGCGTTTACCTGGGCGAGCAGGCCTATGGCGTCGACGCCGCCGCGCGGCGCTATTTCGGCAAGCGCGCAAGCGATTTGACGCTGGCGGAAGCGGCCATGCTTGCGGGCCTGCCCAAGGCGCCGTCGCGCTCGGCGCCGACGGAAAGCATGGAACGCGCCACCGAGCGCCAGCGCCTCGTGCTCGACGCCATGGTCGACGCCGGCTTCATCACGCGCGAAGCGGCGATCGCGGCGGCGGCGGAGGAAATCGCTGTGGCGCAGCGGCGCCGCTCAAACGAAAACGCGCT
>CAZMRN010000088.1:0-7812 GCA_964568575.1 uncultured Caulobacteraceae bacterium | reverse complement strand
ATTTCCGGATCTGTTGCGGGCTGACATAGATGTCGTCCGGTCCCGGCAGATAATTGCTTTGCGGCGAGCGCAAGAACCCAAACCCGTCGGAGAGGATTTCAAGGACGCCGCCTCCGCCGATCTCGACGCCCTGTTCCGCGAGCTGCTTGAGGATCGCGAACATCATGTCTTGCGAGCGCAGATTGTTGGCGCTCTCGATATCAAGCGCCTCGGCCATCGCCAGCAATTCCTGCGGCGGCTTTCGTTTCAATTCCTGCAGCGACATCTGCGTGATGCCCTCCAGGAGAGGGTGGCGTTGCGCGGGCGCGGCCTCGGCTTCGGACACAGGCGAAGGGGCTGTGAGATCGTCAGGCATGGTCAATTCTGATGTTGGCGAGCGCGGCGGGTTTTCCTGCCGTCAAATCGCGGTCGTTGAAGAAGGTGATTTTGCGGCGGAGAGGGGAGGTGGGGTCGCGCCGCCGACGCGTGCGCAGACTGGCCGCGCCAAGGCTCATGGCAATCATAAGATTGGCAGGCCGTCAAGCCGGCTTCAAGAGAAGCGCGGCTCAAGCGTCGCGAGCAGCACGATCACGATCGCCGCCACGAACGGAATTTCGTTGGTGAGGCGCCAAAACTTGGCGCTGCGCGCGCGCGCGCCTTGGGCGAGCTTCTTGCCGGCGGAAACCAGATAGCCATGCCAGCCGGTCAGCGCCGTCACGATCGCCAGCTTCATGATCAGCCAAGCCGGCAAGGACTGGGCCCCTTCGCCCATGAAATAGGTTCCCAAAAGATAAAGCCCGAGGACCCACACCAGGATCATCGCCGGCGTTACGATGATGGCGCGCAGGCGCGCAGCGGCCTCGATCATCTTCTTCTCGAGTTCGCCGCCGGCGGCCGATTCGGTCTGGTACGCATAAAGCCTCGGCAGCATCAAAAGTCCGGCCATCCAGCCGATCACGGCGATGATGTGCAGCCCGCGGGCGAGGTCGTAGCTGATGAAGTCGTGCGACATGGCGAATCCTCAAGCAGGATGCGGGCACAGGCCGAACTGTGCGGGACAATATCGCCCCTCAGCCGGACCGAGGATGTCGACGCGATGCGCGGCCGCGCAGGCCACGCGATCGGCGAGCGCTTCGATGAAGCCGTCGGCCGCGCCCAACGCCGGCGCGCGCAAATAATACGGCACGCCCAGCTCGTGCGCCTTCTCGGCGTATTCGACGTCGAGCTCCACCAGCGTCTCGATATGCTCGGACACGAACGCAATGGGCGAGACGATCACGCCCTGCCCATCGGCGCCGGCGCGCTCGATCTCTTCTTCCGTGGACGGGCCGATCCAAGCCAGCGGCCCGACGCGCGATTGATAGCAGGTGCGGAAGCTCCAATCCGCCGGCAGCAGCGGCTTCACGGCGGCGACAGTCTGCTCGACCTGCCATTGATAGGGATCGCCGGACTCGATGACGCGCTGCGGCAGGCCATGCGCTGAAAACAGCACGCGCGGGGCGGGCGGCGATCCGCCGTCGCGCCAAGCGCCGAGGATCGCCTCGGCGTGGGCGCGCGCAAAGGACGGCAGCGTCGGATAGCAACACACCACCGAAGAGGGCAGGGAAGACGCTTTACGCCATGCGTCCATCGAGGAGCGCGTGGTGGTCGAGGAGAATTGCGGATAGAGCGGCAGCACAATCGCTTCCGTCGCGCCCCATTCTGCGGCGGCGCGCGCGGCGTCCTTTGCGAATGGCCGCCAATAGCGCATTGCAAGGAAGCACTTGAACGCCGCGTTGGGAATGCGGCCGACCAAGGCTGCATCGAGCGCGTCGGCTTGCGCTTGCGTTTCCGGCACAATCGGAGAACCCCCGCCCATGCGGGCGTAATTGGCTTTCGCCGAAGTCTCCCGCGCGCGCGAGATCAACTGCGCAATGAGCATGCGCACGGGCTGCGGCGCGCCGATGATTGCGCGGTCGTTGAACAGATTGAACAGAAAGGGGCGCACGGCGTCCGGCCCGTCCGGTCCGCCGAGATTGCACAAGATGACGGCGATCCGGCGTTCCCCCACGGCGTCGCTCACCCCCCTTTGACGCGCGCCACCAGGGCCGCGACATGCGCTGGATCGGCATCCGGCGTGATGCCGTGGCCGAGATTGAAGATGTGGGGCGCGCCGGCGAATCCGGCGATGACGTCGTCGACGCCCTGCGACAAGGCGTCCCCGCCGACCACCAGCAATTGGGGGTCGAGATTGCCCTGCCGCGGCATGTCTAGCGGCAGCGCCGTCTGCGCCCAATGTGACGAAACGCTCGTATCGAGACCGATCGCGTCGACGCCGGTTTCGTGGGCGTAGCGCGCGATCATGGCGCCGCCGCCGCGCGGGAAGCCGATCACCGGAACCGTCACGCCGAGCGCGCGCAGGCGGGCGATCAAGGCCTTGGTCGGCGCCAGGATCAACCGCTCGAACAGCGCCGGCGGAAGGCCCTCGGCCCAGCTTTCGAAAATCTGCACGCACTCCGCGCCGGCCTTGGCCTGGGCCTCAAGATGCAACGCCGTGACCTCGACCAGCGTCGCGATGAGCGCATCGACCTCGCGTGGGCGCCGGTAGACGGCGCGGCGCGCACGGTCCTTCTCGCCGCCTTCGCCCTGCAGCATGTAGGTCGCGACCGTCCAGGGCGCGCCGGCGAAGCCGATCAGCGCGACGTCGCGGGCGAGCCCCGCCTTGATCCGCTCGACCGTCTCGTAAACCGGCGACAGGCGCTGCACGGCCTGCGCCGGATCGGCGAAGCGCCAGATCTCTTCGTCGTCCAGAGGAGCCAGTCTTGGCCCTTCGCCTTCTACGAACGCCACTTTGCGGCCCAGCGCGTCCGGCACGACGAGGATGTCGGAGAACAGGATCGCCGCATCCAGCGGAAAGCGCCGCAAGGGTTGGAACACCGCCTCGGCCGCCAGCGCCGGCGCGTAGCAAAAATCCAGGAAGCTTCCGGCCTTGGCGCGCAAAGCGCGATATTCCGGGAGATAGCGGCCAGCCTGGCGCATGATCCAGATCGGCGGGCGCGGCGTGCGGACGCCGCCGAGCACGGTCAAAAAGGGTTTCCCGGAATCCTGCGCGGAAGGCATGCCGTCTTCTTATCCTTGAACTTGAAGAAGAGTTATAAGGAGACTCTTGTAGTAGAGCGACTTTAGTCGGGACTGTTCATCTATCCACAAGCGTTCCACAGGAGTTTCGCGTGGGGCGGCGGCCGTCTGGCCCTTGGCAAGCACAGGGTTTGACAGGGTTTTTCACAGCCGCCTGATTCCTTCGGGACAGCGAATTGGGGAAGGGCGAGGGTGTGGACGAAAGGTGGGCGAATGTGAACAATCGCCTGCAAGGGGAATTCGGCGGAACGGATGTTCCGCAGCTGCGGTCGGTTTCCCACATCTTTTCCCCAGGCGCCCCAAGCTTATGAGCGGCCCATCCCCATGACCCAATCGCCCGGCGTTTTCTTCAATGTGCATCTGGTGTCGGATTCCACCGGCGAAACCCTCGCCGGGGTGATGCGGGCCTCGTGTGCGCAGTTCGACAACATCTTGCCGATCGAGCATTCCTATTTTCTCGTGCGCTCGCCGCGCCAGCTCGAGCGCGTGTTGCGCGAGATCGAATCGGCGCCAGGCGTCGTGCTGTTCACGCTCTCCAACACCGAGCAACGCGAGCGTCTCGAAAGCTTTTGCGTCGAGCGCGAGATTCCGTGTGTGGCCGTTCTCGATTCGACCCTCGATCTGATGTCCCGCTATCTGCAGATGCCGCTCAATCACCGGATCGGCGCCGGTCGCGTGCTCAACGCAGATTATTTCCGCCGCATCGACGCGCTCAATTTCGCCATGTCCCACGACGATGGCCAGCAATCGCCCGAATTGAGCGCCGCCGACGTCATCCTGGTCGGCGTCAGCCGCACCTCGAAAACCCCCACGACGGTCTATCTCGCCAATCGCGGCGTGAAGGCGGCCAATGTGCCGATCGTGCCGTCGCTGCCCTTACCCTCGGCGCTGTTCGAACCGGACGCGCCGCTGATCGTCGGCTTGACCGTTTCCGCCGATCGCTTGATCCATATCCGCCGCAATCGGCTGGCGGCGATGAAGGAGGATCGGCCGACGACCTATGTCGACGAGGAATCGGTGCGCGCGGAAATCGTCTATGCGCAGAAGATGTTTGAAAAGCACGGTTGGCCGGTGGTCGACGTGTCGCGCCGATCGGTTGAGGAAACCGCGGCGGCGATCATGAACCTCCTGGCCGAGCGGCGGAGCGCGGCGCCGTGACGCTGATCCTGGCCTCCGCCAGCGCCTCGCGCGCCCGCATTCTTAGGGCGGCGGGCGTGGCCTTCGAAGCGGCCGCGCCGCCGGTCGACGAGGAGGCGGTGAAAGCAAGCCTGCGCGCGGAAGGCTTGCCCCCGCGCGACCAGGCCGATGCGCTCGCCGAAGTGAAGGCGCTGTCGATCTCGCGCCGGCGCCCCGGCTTCGTGATCGGCGCCGATCAGATGCTTTCGCTCGGCGATCGGACGTTCGACAAAGCCCCCGATCGCGCTGCGGCCCGCGCCACCCTTGCGGCGCTCAGCGGCAAGACGCACGTGCTCCACTCAGCAGTGGCGCTGGCGCGCGACGGCGCGGTGATCTGGCGCCATATCGAAACCCCGAAGCTGACGATGCGCGTTTTGAGCGACGCCTTCATAGAGTCCTATCTCGACGCGATAGGGGAGGCGGCGTTTCAAAGCGTCGGCGCCTATCAATTGGAGGGCTATGGCGCGCAACTGTTCGCGCGCGTCGACGGCGATTTCTTCTCGGTGTTGGGATTGCCGTTGTTGCCGCTGCTCGCGATCCTGCGCGAACATGGCGCGCTTGCGCCGTGATGATTACATCGCGCACCCGCCTCTATGCGGTGATCGGCGATCCGGTGGCGCATTCGCTGTCGCCGATCCTGCACAATGGCTGGATCGCCGATCATGGGCTGGACGCCGTCTATGTCGCGCTGCGCATCGCGGCGGAGGACGCCGATGCGGCGTTCCCCAGTCTGAAGGCGATGGGTTTCTGCGGCGCGAACGTCACCATCCCGCATAAAGAACGCGCCGCGCGCATCGCCGACGCCGGCGCGCGCGACGTCGCCAATGTGCTCACTTGGCGCGCCGATGGCGGGTTGCAGGCTGACAACACCGACGGCGACGGCTTTCTCGATGCCTTGACGGAAGCGCAGCCGGCGTGGCGCGAGAGCGTGCGCACAGCGCTGATCGTGGGCGCCGGCGGCGCCGCGGTGTCGATCGCAGCGGCGCTGCATGGCGCAGGCGCGCGCGTGCGCATCGCCAACCGCACGCACGAACGCGCCGCTGCTCTCGCTGCGCGTTTCAACGGCGCCGAAGCCGCGTCATGGTCCGCGCTCGGCGCAGCGTTTGCGGAGGCGGATCTGATCGTCAACGCCACCAGTCTCGGCCTTGACGGCGCCGGCGACATGATCTGGCCGTTCGACGCCTGCGCGCCCGGGCGCATCGCGGTCGACATCGTCTACAAGCCGTTGGAGACGCCGTTTCTCGCTGCGGCGCGCGCGCGCGGACTGGTCGCGGTGGACGGCCTGGGCATGCTGATTCATCAGGCGGCGCGAGCGTTCGAGATCTGGTTCGGCGTGCGCCCCGACGGGCGCGCCGGCCGCGCCCGATTGCTGGCGGCGCTTGACGCATGATCGTCATCGGCCTCACCGGCTCCATCGGGATGGGCAAATCGACCACCGCCAAGATGTTCGCGGCGGAGGGCGCCGCCGTGTATGACGCCGACGCGGCTGTGCACGCACTTTATGCGAAAGGCGGCGCGGCGGTGGCGCCCATCGAAGCGGCGTTTCCCGGCGTCGTCGTCGACGGCGCTGTCGATCGCGCCCGCTTGTCGCGCGCTGTGGTGGGAAACCCGGAGGCGATGGCGCGGCTGGAGCGCATCGTCCATCCGCTCGTGCGCGACGCGCAGGTCGCGTTTCTGCAAGCGCAGAAGGCGCGCGGCGCGGACTTCGTCGTGCTCGACATTCCGCTGCTGCTGGAGGGCGGCGGCGACAAGCATGTCGATGCGGTGGTCGTGGCGAGCGCGCCGGCGGATGTGCAGCGCGCCCGCGTGCTCGCGCGCGACGACATGACGGAAGCCAAGCTCGACGCCATCCTCGCCAAGCAGATGCCGGACGTCGAGAAGCGCGCGCGGGCGCACTTTGTCATCGAGACTGGCGATGGGCTGGAGAGCGCGCGTCGCCAGGTCCGCGCCGTGCTGGACGCGCTGCGCGAAGCGCGTTAACCGCCGAACCATGCGCGAAGTGGTGTTCGACACGGAAACGACCGGGCGCGACCCGGCTTTAGGGGACCGTATCGTCGAGATCGGTTGCGTCGAGCTGATCGATCTGTCGCCGACCGGCCGCACCTTGCACCGATACGTCAATCCCGCCCGCGACGTGCCGGAGGAGGTCGTCCGGATCCATGGCCTCACCACGCGGTTTCTCGCCGACAAGCCGTTTTTCCAAGACCCGAGCGTCGTCGATGAGCTCATGGATTTTCTCGGCGACGATCCGATCGTGGCGCACAATGCGGAGTTCGACCGCAAGTTTTTAAATGCGGAACTGGAGCGTCTTGGGCGCCCGCCCACGCCGCAGAGCCGCTATGTCGATACGCTCGCCATCGCGCGGCAGAAGTTTCGCGGCGCGGCGAATTCGCTCGACGCGCTCTCCAAGCGCTTCATGCTCGACCGCGACGGCTTCGATTTGTCCGCCCGCAAGGGCCCCGGCGGCCACGGGGCGCTGGTCGATTCCAAAATTTTGGCGCGGGTTTATCTCGAGCTGCGCGGCGGCCGCGAGCAGAAACTTGCGATTTTCGATGAGGAAGAAGCGAGCCCCGCCCACGCGGCGCGGATCGATTTCGACGTCGTGCGCCGCGCGCCGCGGCCCAAACCACTTGCGCCGCTGATCACGCCGGAAGAGCGCGCCGCGCACGAGGCCTTCCTCGACACGCTGCCTGATCCGCTGTGGCGGCGCGCGCCGGGCGGATGAGCGGCCTCAGCCGAGGGGCGCCGCGCCGGGATCGGGATTTTGCTCGCGGTCGCGCAGCTCCGCCCAATAGAGCGGCGTGAAATCGATCGGATTGACCAGAAGCGGCGGATAACCGCCCTCGCGCGTGATTTCGGCCAGCAATTGACGGCTGAACGGAAACAAGAGCCGCGGGCACTCGATCCACAAGAGCGGCTCAATATCCTCCGGCTTCACGTTCATGAACTGAAACAGACCCGCATAGACGAGGTCGACGAGGAACAAGACTTGCTCCTCACGCTTGGCCTCGACATGGATGCGCAGATCGACCTCATAGGCGTCGCCCTGGTCGCCCACGGGGCGGGACTTGACCTCCACGCCCATGTCGATCGTGGGCTGCGCGTCATAGGCGCGCGCCGCGGCCGCCGCGGCCGGGTTCTCGAATGACAGGTCTTTCACGTATTGCGCCAGGACGCGCAGGTGGGGGCTGTCCGGCGAGGGCGCGCCATCTTGCGTCGGGCTCAACGTCGTCATGGCGGGGTCCCCACTTTAGCGAAAAAGGAAGGCCGCGGGCCTATCATGCCGGGTTGCGGGTGGGCAATCGGCGGCGCTGGCGCTCGCACAGGCGGCGCACTATGTACTTTCCACACAAAAGCCCCGACCCTTGCGTTCCGTGATCGCCCCGAAGGAGCAGCGCGTTGTCTAGTCAATTGCTCGAACTCCTGGTTCTCGCCGTCGCCGCCGGGGTGGTGCTGGTGAAGCTGTACAGCGTGCTCGGCAAGCGCACGGGCGCAGAGCCGCCGCCGCGCGCCGCCCCGCAGCCGGCCCAGGGCGAGCTG
>CAZMRN010000087.1:0-7848 GCA_964568575.1 uncultured Caulobacteraceae bacterium | reverse complement strand
AGGCGGCCTATTCGGCGTCCAAGGGCGGCGTCGTCGGCATGACGCTGCCGATCGCGCGCGATCTTTCGCGCGAGGGCATTCGCGTCAATACCATCCTGCCCGGCATTTTCGAAACGCCGCTGATGATGGGCGCGCCGCAGAATGTGAAGGATGCGCTGGCCGCCAGCGTCCCCTTCCCGCCGCGGCTTGGCAATCCGGACGAATACGCCAGCCTCGCGCTCGAAATGATCCGCAACGGCTATTTCAACGGCGAGGACGTGCGCCTCGACGGGGCGATCCGGATGGCGCCGCGCTGAAGATCGTGTGCACAGCCGGCGGCGCGCGCCGGCGCCCGCGCGCTTCGGCCGGTCTGGGCCGCCATGGGGCGGCGCGATGAAGGAGCGTGTGCGATGGCCGATACCGAAACGCTGACGCGCGCCGGCGCCGCCGCGCAGGCGGGGCATGTCGATGTGCTGATCGTCGGGGCCGGCATTTCCGGAATCGGCGCGGCCTATCACCTGCAGACGCAACGCCCAGGCAAAAGCTTCGTCGTCCTCGATGCCCTCGAGGATTTCGGCGGCACCTGGCTCACGCACAAATATCCCGGCATTCGCTCCGACAGCGACCTCTACACGTTCGGTTATCGCTTCAAGCCGTGGATCGGCCCGCCGATCGCGACGGCGGACAAGATCCTCGCTTATATGCGCGAGGTGATCGAGGAGAACGATCTCGCTCGCCACATCCGCTACAAGCACAAGATCACGTCCGCGCGCTGGTCGAGCGAGGATGCGCTGTGGACGGTCGAGGCGCAGTGCACCGACACCGGCGAAACCGTTTCTTATACCTGCAATTTTCTCTGGATGTGCCAGGGCTATTATCGCCACGACGCAGGCTATACGCCGGACTGGCCGGGCATGGAGAGCTTCAAGGGCCGCATCGTCCACCCCCAGACTTGGCCGGACGATCTCGACGTCAAAGGCAAGCGCGTCATCGTCATCGGCTCGGGCGCGACGGCGGCGACCTTGGTGCCCGCCATCGCGCAGGACGTCGCGCATGTCACCATGCTGCAGCGCTCGCCGACCTATTTCTTTCCCGCGATGAACCGCAACGAACTCGCCGACACGCTGCGCGAGATCAAGATCGACGACGCGCTCATCCATGATATCGTGCGCAAGAAAATGTTGCACGATCAGGAAGTGATCACGCGGCGCTGCATGGAGGAGCCGGACGTCGTCAAGGCCGAGCTGATCGAGGCCGTCAAGGCGTTTCTCGGCCCCGATTACGACGTCGCCACGCATTTCACGCCGCGTTATCGGCCCTGGCGCCAGCGCGTCGCCTTCGTCCCGGACGGCGACCTGTTCCAGGGCATCGCTTCGGGCAAGGCGAGCGTCGTCACCGACGAGATCGATCGCTTCACCGAAAACGGCGTTGTGTTGAAATCCGGCCAGGCGCTCGAGGCCGACATCATCGTCACCGCCACCGGCTTCAATCTCTCCATTCTGGGCGACATCTCCTTCGCCATCGACGGGGCGCCGCTCGACCTCTCCAAGACCGTCACCTATCGCGGCATGATGTTCACCGGCGTGCCCAATCTGATCTGGATCTTCGGCTATTTCCGCGCGAGTTGGACCTTGCGGGTCGATCTCGTCGCCGATTTCACCTGTCGCCTGCTGAACCACATGGACGCGCACGGCTATCGCCAGGTCGACGTCGCGCTGCGGCCGGAAGATCGCGACATGGCGTTGCAGCCCTGGATCGATCCGGAGAATTTCAATCCCAATTATCTGCTGCGCGACCTGCACCGCCTCCCGATGGCCGGCGACAAGCCGGAATGGCGGCACAATCAGGATTACTGGCGCGAGAAGGACGAGATTCCCGCCATCGACGTCGCGGGCGCTGAATTCGTTTATCGGTGACGGCGCGCTTCAGGCGGCGCTCGTCAATTTCACGAACACATCCTCGAGGTCCGGCTCCTGGATCGAGAGATCCTTGATCGACACGCCCGCGCGGCGCACGCGATCGAGCAGATCCTCGACCGCATGGGCGCGCGTCGAATACGTGAGCGTCAAGGCCCCGTCGCGCTGCAGCGCAGCCTTCACGTCCTCAAAGCCGGCGGGAATGTCGGTCAGCGCGGTTTGCGGCCGCACGACGAGCGTTTTCTGATCGAGCCGGCCGATCAATTGCGCCGTCGGTTCGCAGGCGATCACCTCGCCATGATTGATGATGGCGATGGTGTCGCACAATTCCTGCGCTTCTTCGAGATAATGCGTGGTCAGGACGATCGTCACGCCCTCGCGGTGCAGACGGCGCACATAATCCCACAATTGCTTGCGCAGCTCGACATCGACGCCGGCGGTCGGTTCATCGAGCACCAGAACGGGCGGCGCATGCACCAGCGCCTTGGCGACGAGAAGCCGCCGTTTCATGCCGCCCGACAGCGTGCGCGCATAAGCGTCGCGCTTGTCCCACAGGCCGACCGCTTCAAGAATTTCGCGCGTGCGGCGCTGCGCCTTCGGCACGCCATAAAATCCCGCCTGGATCTCCATGCTTTCTTCCGGCGTGAAGAAGGGATCCATATTCAGCTCTTGCGGCACGATGCCGATCGATCCGCGCGCATTGCGCGGGTCGGCGTCGATGTCGTGACCCCAGATCGCGGCGGTTCCGCCGGATTTCACCACCAGCCCGCCGAGGATGTTGATGAAGGTGGACTTGCCCGCGCCGTTTGGCCCGAGCAGCCCGAAGAACGACCCTCGCGGGATCAGGAGGTCGATCCCCTTCAGCGCTTCCTTGGCCGGCGCCTTGCCTTGCGCCCGATAGGTCTTTCTGAGGCCACGCGCGGCGATGGCGTAGGCGGGCGCAGAGGGTTCGGGGTCGGCGGGCATGGGGGGGAATGGTCCGGGCTGGCGCAAGCGGAGGATGGGCAGTAGGTACGGGGCGCATCCCCGCTTCGCAAGCCAAGGCCCATGCAGACCACACAACCGCCCGCCCCGCCCGAGATCATCGAAACGACCGAGCACCGCATCAAGTGCGACGGCGGCGGCGGCGCGCTGGGCCATCCGGTCGTGTATTATGAAATCGGCGAAGCCGGATTCGTGGAATGCGGCTATTGCGACCGCCGCTTTGTCCTCAAGGACGCCGCCGCGCACTGAGCGGCCGCTAATCGCCCAAGCGCGCCTTCAGCGCGGCGTTCTCTGCCTCGAGCGCCGCGAGGCGCTCGCGCACCGGGTCAGCGCCGCCGCCAGCTCCGCTTCGGTGAACCGCGGCGTGATGTGCTGCGGGCAGTTCCAGTCCAGCGCCTCGACCGTCGCCACGAAGGCGCGTTCGACTGCGCCCTTGTAGCCCGGGAGCGCCAGGCGCTGCATCAGATCGGGATCCTCGCTGCGATCGACGAGGCGGATGCGGGCCAGCGCTTTGAGCCGCGCACGATTGGGAAAATCCATGAAAATGAAGGCGGCGCGGTCGTCCCCGGCGAGGTTGCCGACCGACACATATTGCCGATTGCCGCGAAAGTCGGGGAAGGCGAAGCGCGCATCGTCCAGCGCCTGGACGAAGCCCGGCGGGCCGCCGCGATGCTGCACATAAGGCCAGCCGGTTTCCGAGACGGTCGCCATGAAGAAATGGTCGCGCGCAGCGATGAACGCGGCGGCGGCGCCGTCGAGCGTGAACAGCCGCTCGCTCGACCCCTCCTGCGCTGCATAGGCGGCGCGCGATCCCATGGCCGCCTGCACCGCCTGTACGGCGGGCGTGAAGGCGATGTCCGCAAACGTCTTGATCATGTCGCCTCCAGCTTTGGCTGGTACGTGGGCGGGCGATGCGCGGTTTCAAGCGGCGCGATTGCGGCTTAAAACGCCCGAATGGCAGACCAGACCGTCACCCCGGCGCCCACGGCGCACGCGCCCGTCGGCCCCGGCGCAAGGCTCTATCTCGTCGACGGCTCGGGCTACATCTTTCGCGCCTATCACGCCCTGCCGCCGCTGACGCGCGCCAGCGACGGCATGCCGGTGGGCGCTGTGTCCGGCTTCTGCAACATGATGTGGAAATTCCTGGAGGACATGAAGACCGGCGAAAAGCCGACGCATCTCGCCGTCATCTTCGACGCATCGGAAAAAACCTTCCGCAACGATCTCTATCCCGAATACAAGGCCCATCGCCCGCCGGCGCCGGAAGATCTCGTGCCGCAATTCGCGTTGATCCGCGAGGCGACGCGCGCCTTCGGCATTCCCGCGATCGAAATGGCCGGCTACGAGGCCGATGATTTGATCGCCACCTATGCGCGCCAGGCGGCGAAGGCGGGCGCGCAGGTGTTGATCGTGTCGTCGGACAAGGATTTGATGCAGCTCGTCGAGGACGGGCGCATTCAATTGTTCGATCCGATGAAACAAAAGCCGCTCGGCCCCGATGCGGTGATGGAGAAGTTTGGCGTCGCGCCCGAGAAGGTCGTGGACGTCCAGGCGCTGATGGGCGACAGCGTCGACAATGTGCCCGGCTGCCCCGGCGTCGGCCCGAAGACCGCCGCCGAACTGATCAACGCCTATGGCGACATCGAGACGCTGCTGGCGCGCGCAGACGAGATCAAGCAGCCGAAGCGGCGCGAGGCGATCATCGCCAACGCCGACAAGATCCGCATCTCCAAGCAATTGGTGACGCTGAAGGACGATGTGCCGAACGTCGCGCCGATGGAGACGTTCGCCGTCGACGATCCCGATCCCGCTGCGCTCATCGCCTTCCTGGAGGCGATGGAGTTTCGCACGCTGACCCGGCGCGTGCGCGAACAAGCCGGCGAGGCCGCGCCGCCGCCGAGCGTTGAACCGTCCCAGGCCGCTGCGCCCGCGGCCGAAGCCGATCCGCCGATCGATCTCGACGCCTACGAGACGGTCGATACGCTGGAGCGCCTCTCCTGGTGGATGGCGCAGGCCAAGGCGCAAGGCTTTCTCGCCATCGACACCGAAACCGACAGCCTCGATGCGACGCGCGCGCGCATGGTCGGCGTGTCGCTGGCGCTCGCGCCGAACCGGGCGTGCTATATTCCGCTGCTGCACGCCGATCCCGCGCCGGCGGCGAACGGCGACCTGTTCGGCGGCGAGGCGAAATCCATCGTTTCCGCCGCGCCGAAACAAATCGCGATGGCGGACGCGGTCGCGGCGCTGAAGCCGGTTTTGGAAGATCCCGCGATCCTCAAGATCGGGCAGAACATCAAATACGATCTGGCGATTTTTCTGCGCCACGGCATCCGCGTCGCGCCGATCGATTGCACGATGCTGATCTCCTATTGCCTCGCCGGCGGGCTGCACAATCACGGCATGGACGAATTGTCCGAGCGCCATCTCGGCCACACGCCGATTCCGTTCAAGGACGTCGCCGGCAGCGGCAAGACCCAGATCACGTTCGACCGCGTGCCGCTGGCGCTGGCGACGCGCTATTCCGCCGAGGACGCCGACGTGACCTTGCGCCTGTGGCGTCGGCTCAAGCCGCAATTGGGGCCCGCGCGGGTGCGCACCGTGTACGAAACGCTGGAGCGGCCGATGCCGTGGGTGCTGGCGGAGATGGAATTGGCGGGGATCAAGGTCGACCCCGATGAATTGTCCAGGATGTCCGGCGAGTTCGCCCAGCGCATGGCCGCTTACGAGGACGAAGCGCACGCGCTTGCCGGCAAGCCCTTCAATCTCGGTTCGCCCAAACAGCTCGGCGAAATCCTGTTCGACGAGATGGCGATCCCCGGCGGGCGCAAAACCAAAACCGGCGCCTGGTCGACCGATTCCGATGCGCTGGAGGAGGTCGCAGCGCTCGGTCACGCACTGCCGCGCGTTGTGCTTGATTGGCGCCAATTGCAAAAGCTGCGCTCGACCTACACTGAGGCCCTGCGCGACGCGATCAATCCGGAAACCAAGCGCGTGCACACCTCCTTCGCGCTCGCGGCGACGACCACCGGACGGCTCTCGTCCTCCGATCCGAACCTGCAGAACATCCCGATCCGCACCGACGAAGGCCGCCGCATTCGCGAGGCCTTCATCGCGGAGCCCGGGCACGTGCTGATCTCGGCCGATTACAGCCAGATCGAATTGCGCCTGCTGGCGCATGTGGCCGACATTCCCGAACTGAAAAAAGCCTTCGCCGACGGCCTCGACATTCACGCCATGACGGCGTCGGAAATGTTCGGCGTGCCGATCCAGGGCATGGACCCGATGATCCGCCGCCAGGCCAAGGCGATCAATTTCGGCATCATTTACGGTATTTCCGCTTTCGGCCTCGCGCGCAATCTCGGAATCGAGCAGGGCGAAGCCGCCGCCTACATAAAAAAATATTTCGACCGCTTTCCCGGCATCCGCGCCTACATGGACAGCGCGAAAAATTTCGCCCGCGAGCACGGCTATGTGCAGACGATCTTCGGCCGCAAATGCTGGGTCTCGGGGATCAAGTCGAAAACGCCTGCCGAGCGCGCCTTCGCCGAGAGGCAGGCGATCAATGCGCCGCTGCAAGGCGCCGCCGCCGACATCATCCGCCGCGCGATGATCCGCATGCCGGACGCGCTGCGCGCGGCCGGCCTCAAGGCCCGCATGCTTCTGCAGGTGCATGACGAATTGGTGTTCGAAGCGCCGGAGGCCGAAGCCGACGCCACGCGCGAGACGGTGAAGCGCGTCATGGAAAACGCGCCCCACCCTGCCGTGCAGATCGACGTGCCGCTCGTGGTCGAGGCCAACGCCGCCAAGACCTGGGCCGCAGCGCACTGAGGGCGGCGGCGCTGCGACAGCGACGAGCATGCCCAGCGCTGCGCCGAACCGTTTGAAGCCCTAAAGCATACCGATCTCGCTTGACGTTACGTCGTCACGTTGCGCGGCGGGCGGCATGAACTCGGACCGTCTCGGATGAACTGAATTCGTCGATCCGATTGCGGACCGGCCCTGCGCTGGTATGCTTGCGCGACAAGGGAGCCCAAGCCATGTCCAACGAACAGCGCGTCTCGATCACCCTGGAAGACGGCGTCGCCGATGTGCGCTTCACCCGCGCAGACAAGATGAACGCGCTCGACAACGCGCAATTCGCCGCCGTGGCGAAAGCGATCGACGATCTGGCGGCGATGAAGGGTTTGCGCTGCGTCGTCGTCTCCGGCGAAGGGCGCGCCTTCTGCGCCGGGCTCGACCTGTCGCGGTTCGGCTCCGGCGAGGGCTCGCAATCGGACCGCTCCTTCGCCGATCGCACGCATGGCCTGGCGAACGCGGCGCAGCATCTCGCCTGGGGCTGGCGCATGCTGCCTGTGCCCGTGCTCGCGGCGGTGCATGGCGTGGCGTTCGGCGGCGGCTTTCAGATCATGCTCGGCGCCGACATCCGCTTCGTGGCGCCCGACACGCGCCTTGCGGTGATGGAGATGAAATGGGGGCTGATCCCCGACATGGCGGGCGTGGCGTTGATGCGCCATCTCGCCAGCGACGACATCGTGCGCGAACTCACCTATACGGCGCGGGAATTCTCCGGCGAGCAGGCCAAAGCCTATGGCTTCGCCACGCACCTTTCGGCGACGCCGCACGCCGATGCGATGGCGCTCGCGCGCGAAATCGCGGGGAAGAATCCGCACGCCGTGCGCGCCGCCAAGCGCTTGATGAACCTGTCGCGCGACGCGAACGCCGGCGAGATCCTTGTGCAGGAATCGAAGGAAATGGCGGGCCTCATGCGCACGCCGAACCAGATCGAGACCGTGCTCGCCGTGCAGCAGAAGCGCGCGCCGGTGTTCCAAGAAGCGGGCTGATTGCGCGCGCCGCTTAGGGCCCCTCCACCGCGAGCCCGCGCGCGCGCAGCATGGCGATGACGTTCTCCTCGCCCACGAGGTGTGCGGCGCCGACCGCCACGAGCACGTCATCCTCGCCGGCGAGCATG